>DAOSUS010000001.1:0-115570 GCA_035378955.1 Candidatus Hydrogenedens sp.
CTTATCCGTGTAATAGCTTTTATATTATTAATGAAAAAATAAATTATAAAAAAAGCATATTATTATAATAAATCATAGATTAATAAATATATGTTATTTAACAATAAGAAAAAGATAGTATGATATATAATAAATAAGAATGAAATTCCAATAGATTAATAAGTTGAATTTATTGGAAAACTATGGGTAAATTTATTTTATAAAGCAAAGTAAGACAAGGAGAGTAAAAAATGAAATTAGTTCTATGGAACAAATTACAAATCAAGCCAGTGATATTTTTTATTATTTACTCGATTTTATTTTCCTTCTTGACCTTATGCAATGCAGGTTATGCCACTGTAATTCCAATAGCAAGTATTGAAGAGTTACAAAAAATCGGGACAGATTATCCTTTAGATGGTGAATACGAATTATCTCAGGACATTGATGCTTCTGATACAGTAAATTGGAATGATGGAGCAGGTTTTCAACCGATAGGTAATGGGTTAAATCCTTTTATAGGAAAATTTAATGGAAATGGTCATAAAATAAGTTATCTTTACATGAATTTTCCAGATTGTAGCAATGTGGGATTATTTGGCTATACTGGAACGGGGAGTGAAGTTTCCAATGTAATAATCGATAGTTCTTGGACAGTAGGTCTGGATTATGTGGGTGCCCTTGTTGGTAGAAATTTAGATGGCACAATTAGAAACAGTGGTGGAAAGTGGGGAGTGGTATACGGGAGATACAATGTTGGTGGAATTGTAGGTATGAATAATAGGACTTTAACGCTCTGTTACTCTATAAATTCTGTAGTAGGAGAAAATTCCGTTGGAAATTTGTCAGGATATAACAGTGGTTCTATAAGTTATTGCTATGCAGTAGGGAAAGTTTCAGGATTATATAATACAGGTGGCCTTATAGGAGAAAATTATGGACTTGTTGATAACTGTTATTCCAGAAGTATAGTCGTAGGTTTAAGATATCATATTGGAGGTTTAATTGGCGGTACCGGCGGTCCTACTTCTTCTATAACGAATTGCTATTCAACAGGTGCCGTATCGGGGTTAAATTTTGTTGGAGGGTTGATAGGGTCTAATTTTAACGGTACTACTCCAGTCACCAACAGTTACTGGGACAAGGAGTTTTCCGGTATAAATACTTCTGACGGTGGTGAAGGAAGAACAACATTGGAAATGAAACGAAAACTAACTTATACAGATTGGAACTTTAATTCCATATGGGCAATCGTAGAGGAAATAGAATATCCCTATTTAATAGCACTGGGACCCCCAGACATAACTTTACCCCCAGAGATAAATATTACCTCATTAGATGAATTAAATAAAATTGGTAGAGATACAGAATATCCGTGGAACGGTATTTATCACTTAACAAAAGATATAGACGCTTCTGACACTGCTTATTGGGATGGTGGAAAAGGTTTTACTCCGATAAAAGTATTCTTTGGTGAATTTCATGGACATGGTCATTCCATTCAAAATCTATATATCAATCGTTCGGAAGAAAAACATGTGGGGTTATTCGGTTTAGCGGGACCTACGGCTGTTTTTAAGGACATTGGGTTAGAGAATATCTCAGTTTTTGGAGCATATAAAGTGGGGGCTTTAGTCGGTGAAATGTTGGGTAAAGGTTGGGGTGAAGTAAACAATTGTTATGTTACGGGTTCCATCGAGGGAATAAACTATATAGGTGGGTCTATAGGCTATAAAAAGGGGGGTGTTTTAATCAATAATTATTCCTATTGTTCCATATCGGGGGAAAATTATATAGGCGGTCTAATTGGATACAACGAAGAAGGGTTAATTCATAAAAGTTATTTCAACGGTTCTATTTCAGCTACTAACTGGTATTGCGGTGGAATTGTGGGGTATCTTTCCTATGGAGAGACTGCTAACTGTTTTGCTATGGGCTATATAGAAGGACTGGAAAAGGTCGGGGGAATTGCAGGAAAAAATTATTATGGTACCGTAAATAATAGTTATTCCATTGCTCATATAACGGGCTCCTCAAATGTAGGAGGAATTATTGGATACAATGATTCAGGAATCGTAGCAAATTGTTTTTGGGATGTTGATGTATCAGGACAAAACTGGTCTGATGGAGGAGTTGGTAAATCAACCACCGAGATGAACCAGCAAAATACTTATATAGGTTGGGATTTCTTGGATACATGGAGTATTGTTAATGAATGCAGTTATCCATGGTTAAACAATATATTGAATCCATATTTAACTATAACACCAAACATTATAGGAATGTCTCAATCCGAAGCAGAATCATTAATCAAAGATTTTGGTCTAATAATTGGTATAGTGAGTGAAGAATGTAACGATAGTATCCCTCAAGGCACAGTAATCCGTCAGTTACCGGAGGAAAATACACAAAGTTTACCATGTAGTGTTATTGACTTTGTTGTATCAAGTGGACCCTGTTTTGTAGAGGTACCAAATATTATAGGGCTCACTCAAAGTGAAGCGGAGAATATAATAACAGCAGCAGGTCTATCCTTAGGAACCGTAAGTGAGCAATGCAGTGAGATAGAAGCAGGAAAGGTAATCGGCCAAACACCTGAAGGTGGAACACAACTTTCGTTAGGTAGTTCTGTAAACCTAATAGTATCAACTGGACCCTGTTCAGATGGAGAAGGCATACGGGAAGGTATTTGGGAGGGAGAAGGATTTATAGAAGGGGCAACCGAAGGAAGTTTCGAAGGAGAAGGCACTTTAGAGGGGAACTTAGAAGGAATGGTAGAAGGTACAATTGAAGGGGAAGGAACTCTCGAAGGCGAAGGAATAAGTGAAGGGGAAGTAGAAGGCGAATATTATCCTCCACATGATGCCGACCCGAATGGAGATTGGGAAATCAGTCTTTCCGAACTGCTCCGGATAATCCAATTCTTCAATATGGGAGGCTATTACCCATGCCCAGGTCAAACCGAAGACAACTACTGCCCAGGAAAATTAAAGTAGTAAATATTAAATACATTAAAATTGTTTTAATACAAATAAAAAACGAAATATAAATACCAATAAATAGGATTTTAGACTGGATTTAAATTAATTAAAATTATAATCACAAACACCCCAAATACACATGAATAAAAAATCATCATGTATTATTTTATTCAAAAAAGATTCTAAAACACCTCCACTTCCGGTATTTAATCCATCATACAATTCGTTCATTTGTGTCATGCAAATCCTGTTTAATTATTTTTAGGTATTGGCTATTATCAAGCGCCTTTTTTCCTCCGTGGCCCTTGTGTTAATTTTCTTTATGTCCTCTGTGGTTCATTCTTTCAACATATAGGAAACCGAATAAAAAAATTCCTCTCTTATACCTTCATTCGTAGCCAATAAATCTTTTGTGAACTTGTTAAAATATGTTTTCACAGAAGCTAGGAAGTTTCTACTACGAGTTTTATATACCCCTTCTGTAGCTGAAGTGTTCCCACTTCTGGCATTTTTACAACCACGAACGAAAACAAATATAAAATATTTCTTTATCATTCACGCATTCTTGGCATATAAATCCTGTGATATTCTTTAACACATAGAGTACAGAGACTTTACACAAAGTTCACAATGTAGCATTTATCTCATTTTGTTATACACATTTTCTTATTTATAACCGATTTATGTTTGTCTGTTTGTTATAAATATTTTCTTTATGTAGAAAGGGAGGGGTTAGTAAAGGGTTTTTATTTGTATATCGAACTGGTTATTCTTTATGGTTATTTCAGAAAAACCCCCGTTTCTTTGTTGCGAATAAAATAGCGGTGGGGAAGATAAATAGGTAACAAGTGGCTGAGCGTCATCTTTATTCAAACTGTAATGATGAACATGTCCTGCGATGTAGAGTATGGGCACTTTCGTTTTAACAAGTATTTCACGAAGCAGGTCGGAATTTTTTAATCTATGGGAATAGGAAGAATAATACTCTGGCGTATGGTGTAAAACAGGGTAATGGGCACAAACAATGGCTGGTCTTTCAAGGGATACAATAATTTTTTCTAGTCGTTGTAATTGCTCTCTGTCTATTATTCCACGCGCAGAAAGGATATTGGGTCGAACCGTATGAATAAGGATTAACGGTGTCCCATCGGGCAAATGTACAACAGCAGGATAGGTTTTAGGTGGGGAATATTCTGAAAATAAAGTTTCGTATCTTTTATTTCGGACGGCTTCAAAGGTATAGTAATCATGGTTCCCGGGGATAATATAAACCGATAAGTTTTTTTTACGAATACTATCTATGAAGTTTTTAGCGAGAAGAAACTCTTCTTCAAGAGCAGTTACCGTTAAATCTCCGGTCACAATAACCACAACATTTTTGTATTGGCTCAAGAAGTTTAGGAATCGTTCTGCCCCACTAAAATCAAATCTTTTTTTACGATTCAGTTCCCAATTCAAACACCCCAATATCCGCTTATTAAATAACTTCAAAATATTCCCAGGAAATTGAAAAAAATGCAAGTCTGTAATATGAATTATTTTCAAATTATTATCATCCATTGGTGTAAAATCTCAACCTAATTTAGTAGTGCTACAAGGTCATTTAAATCTTTGACTTGTTTTTGAATGGTTATAGGAGCAAGGAAAGAAACATTGGGATTTACATGAAAAACAGAGCAGTTTCGTTCAGGGCTAATCCACCATAGAGCATTTTGAATATCGCCAATGCTTCGAATACATGGAATATAAAAATATTGTTCCCAAATACTGTCATCATTCAGGTCAAGCTCGTTCATATCCGCAAAGATAGGGTCTGCTTTATCGCAAATAGCCCCAGCAAATAATGACAAAACACCGGCATTGCCCATACCAATCAATGCAATCGGTGTTTGCAAATCTCTGCGGGAACTCAACCAAACCAGCGATGTAATAATATCCTGCACCTGTTCCGAAGAACGAGTATTTAAGAAAGTGTCCAGATAATTCGAGGTTTCTTTTCGCTTAACTTTTTCCCGTGGCGATTGATGTTCCCCTGTTAGAAATAGGTCTATCAAGGCAATTGCATACCCCTTTTGCATAAGATTTTGAAGTGCCGTCTGAAGCGAACCATCCGGGTTTATAAAATATCCTTTTCCTTCATGATGCACGAATAGCACAACCTTCTGTGTCTCCGCTTTATTAGACCTGTAAAGTAACAAAGGTATCTGGTCATGAATTTTTGCCCGCGATATTATCCATCGCTCTAATACAAATGTTGATTCCCTGCTTACAGAGGCACAGTTCCCAAAAGTATCGTTTACCGCAGGCACTTCTGCCCCGGTTACAATAGCAAGGGAATGTTTATCTTTTTCTCGAAACTCTTTTACCTGTTCCGCTTTTATTGAAACATACTTATCCCGCAACAATTTTTTCTCTGAAACAAATTTATTTAATATATTCTCATAGCCTGTTTGCTTCCATTCTTCAATTTTTTCATCCGTAAAAACACGAAGCGATTGTTTTGGGGGCACCTCAAAATCGGCTTCCGAGAATTGTTCCCAGTTTTGCTGTGGGAAGAATTGTTTCCCAAAAAACCGATACACCGCTTCACGACTATTCTTATTATAGTTATGTGCTGCGTTGAACTGCTGGTACTCCAAATTCATTTCTTTACCATACAATTCATAGATACTGCGTATAGCAGGGTATTCAACCCGTGGAGTTGCCCAAGTCCAATCACCTGTAGCACATACAAGTATCATGGGTCTCGGCGCCATCAATGACCCAATTTCCATATTTGACGCATTCCTACGAATTAATGGGGCATTTTCACAAATACAACCTCCCTGCATGGAACAGGAAATCATGTTAACGGGTGCTGCAACCTTAACTCGTGGGTCTACAGAAAACAGCAAGAATGTTTGTGTTCCTCCACCAGATGCGCCTGTGCATGCAATTTGTTCAGGGTCAACATCCGGCAGTGTTTGCAGAAAATCCAACGACCGAATACTATTCCATAACTGCACCGCACATGGATGAATACCCCATAATTTCAGCAAATTAGTACCCCAATTATGAGGAAGTTGTTGGGAATCGTTATAACCCACCATATCATAACTAAAAACAACAAAGCCCATACGAGCCAAAGTAATACATCGCCCCGGCACAGAACCGATATCACTATTTTCCAATCGTCCTTCTTTCCAATGTCCATGAGGACACAAAACACCCGGATGTTTACCCGCTTTTACAGGACGATATAAGTTACCTGTAACATAGAACCCGGGCAACGACTCGAAATATACCTTTTCCACAGTAAATCCCTCTCCCTGAAACTTATCCAATACATTTGCGTTCAACGCACACTTTTCACGCTCAGGAAAAATACCACATGCAATAGATATGGTCCTACGAAGCTGTTCTGCAAACGATTCCCAGTTCTGCAAACTTTCAAAATGGGGCATGGTAAAGACTGTGTTTGTGTTGCGTATCATCTCCACACGAGCATCCAATACTCGTTCTGGCTCCTGTAAAACCCGTGCATATTTACACCACGCCTCCGGATTATAATCTGTCTGATTGGATAGAACTATAGAAAAAATATTTATATCCCCCTCAACCTGTATATTTCGTCCACTTTTTAAGGCTATTGATTTTAAGTTTAACCAGATATGGTCTGTGGCGTCTTTTTTGTCCTTTTCCTTCTCAGGTGCAGAATAGGGTAACTTTTGTCTATCTATACTAATTTCTCCCGATTTACCTTTTTCTACCCAGACCCAAACCGTATAATTTCCATCCTCTGGAACTTTTATTTCGCCCCATTCATAGGCATTGACCCATAGAATTGCATGGAATAGGATAAAATGTATAGAAAACAAAGTTGTAGTAAGCATAAATTATTCCTTGTCTTTACCTTTTTCATTCCAGTTAATAAGTTGCTCTTCTGCAAAAATAGCCAGATTAATCTGTGTCCGTTCATGCGAGGTAAATATCAAGGCAATTCTACCATCTTTCAATTGTATGGCATACGGGTAAGCATACGAATCTTTTCCCCGAACAAGGTCTCTCTTAATCTTCCATGTTTTCCCTTCATCCATTGAAATGGCTACGGATAAAGGATTTCTGTCCCCAGGATTGTCATTAAAAAACAATAAAAGATGCCCATTTTTTAATTTAATAAGGTCAACAGCGGCGTTCGGATTAACAAACTCCGTATCTACTCCGTCTGTCCATGTTTTTCCACCATCAAACGACTCTGTCTTCACAATAAAACCATCCGGAATAGGGTCATACCCTCCCCCACGACGACAATACGCTAAAAGATGTGTATCACTCAACGCAACAACAGAGGGCTGCAAATTCCCTATACGCGAGCGGACATGATTGCTCTGCGTCCATGTGCGTGTTTTTAAATCATGAATAAAAAATACAGAACTGGTTTCGGGTGCGGTAAATTCCGGGTTTTCCCCTTTCTCATGATAGGCAGGCAGAATAAACTTATTGTCGCTTAATAATAAGGGTTGAGAACGCACCATCATACCAGGGTCAAATGCAAGCACAGCAGAATCAGACCATGTATTAGCGCCATCTCTTGAAATTTTATAATGTATCCGCGAAGTGCACCATGTTTCTCCATATCGAACTACATAAAACAACCAGACAATGCCATTCGGTCCCTGCCAGACCACAGGATTCCCTTCACCAAGCCAGGGAATATCTGCAATAACTACTGGCGGTTGCCATTGGTCAGAATCTTTCGGCTTCCTTGACCCAAACACTTTTGTATCATCTTCATACTCACCACTACCGCAATAATACGCTAAATATAAATCACCATTATCCAATTCTGTGATAGATGCCGGATGTTTATACTTTCCTCCCGGTGTCTCTGTCCCAAATACCTTTTGAATAGATATTTCAGGATTTACACACACCACTTTCGGAAAAGAATAAGCAAACTGCCCCATAAGTAACATTGGAAGCAAAACAAAACTGCAATATCTCATTATATAGCTCCTTAACTATGTAGAAATATTTTTTTAATAATTCTATACGGATATAGGATAAAAGTCAAAAAGAGAAGTCCCTCGTTTTTTATTGGACAAATCCTACATCCATTGGACTTGTTAGAATTTTTTAATAGAACCGATAAATAATAATACCTATAGCACTTATCTTTTGTATAATGTAAACAACAGAAATTCAGTGAACCAAAAGGAGTATTTTTTACATTTAATAAATATAACTATTTAAAGGAAAAACTCAGGGAAATAACGATATGTTTGTTAAAAAATTTGTTCCATACAACAATATCCTTCTACTATTACCTATTGCAGTAATCACGGCAATCCTATTATCAGGGTTTATGTCCGAAAAAGTTTATGCAGGAAATATCGGACAATCCCCTATTAATATGATTAAATTACTCGATTACACCATCCAGACGCAGCAGAGCTTTGATATAAACAATCTGCACATATCATCACCTATGAATGGGAAAACGGTGAAAGTCTTAGCAAATAGTTACAACCTGTCTCGCTTAAATATCTACATACCTGTTCTTGCCAATTATCCCGAAACTACAACGGACACAATTACCTTTGTTGCCTGTAATGAAAGCGACATTTGTTTTAACAACGAACAGTGGATAGGTAATGTATTTTCCGACACAATCCTTATTCCAGGTCAAACCCACATTAATCTTCGACCATATATAAGCGGTTCCGTTTCTTCTCAAAACCTATCCATTTACGGACTTATAAACGCCAAGAATAAACAGACAGAACCTTATATTGTTTTTTCTTATACCTATACTAATAATCCATCTGAAACTATACAGGTTCAACTCGAAGAAGTATCTTCCTCTGTGGATACAGACAGCAATGGATTGCCCGATAATATGAATAGCGTTCTATTATCGGGTGAATTTTGGGCAGCAAACCAATGGGTAAATAGTGCATTGCGGAATGTATACATTCAAAACATAGATGTTACGGGGGATACAACAAAAGTTGTCCCATTAAGCTCCGTCGAAATAGAAGTTCCCACACTTGGAAAATTAAAAGAGACAGGAATTTTACCCGCACAAACAGAATTTGCCTGTCTAATGACAATTCTCTCCGATGATATTTCCGCACAGATAGATACAGTTACACAGAACCCCGTTGAGAAAGACCTGTCTTCATGGATGGAAGAGGCAATGAGCAAAGCACCGGGAAATGCCAATCAGGAAATAGGTTTTATAGGCATTTACCTGCTTTATAAAGATGAACAGGGTCATAATCACATTTTATCCCTGCCAGAATCTTCTTCTATAAAAGTGAATATACAGGGACTGTCAAAACCCGATTGGGTGAAAATAAAGCCATTTTCATTCCCATCAACAGTAACAGAAAATGATTTAACTAACGACCCAGAAAAAGAGAGTAAATGGACAGAAATCCTATCTACGACAAATACACAAGGAATAACCTTTAATATTCAGGAAAGTGGAATTATTGCACTTTACAATTTAGGACTTAATATAACCAGCGTTACTCCAAATCAAATCCCACAAGGTATAGAAACACCTTTAACATTGCAGGGAATAATCCCTGTTAATACCGCGAAAAGTATAACCCAGGCATCTGAGTTATATGAAATTCGAATAGATGGGAAAGTTGCTTCTTTTCGTGATGGCTCCTCAAACAATTCCAACATGGCTATTACTGCTTACAATGGTTCCCATGAAAACCGAATGTTCGTAACGGCTCCAGCAATCTCCACAACGGGCAATGTAGACCTTGAAATTATAGATAAGACCGTTAATGGACTGTCCTTCCTTTTCCCCGACGCAATTTCTGTGTTAGGTGTATTTCATATAACTGCGGAAATTGAACGGGGACCCAATGCACAATCGCAAGAAGCAGCGATTGTCATAAACCCTGTTAAAAATCCTTCCCTTCCCGAAGATGGAATGTTTTTCGATGGGGATATGGTAACTTTATCTGTTCAAAATATTGATGAGCAAGACCAGTTCGATGGATGGTATTCTGAGGATGGAACCCTATTCTCCCGTTTAACCGAACTTATTATCCGTGTTAAAGAAAATTTAAACTTAAAAGCACGAATCCTTCGGCGACAATATACTTTAAGTATTACCATAGACCCACCCGATACAGGAACCGTCATATTAAATCCTCCGGGAGAAACCTTTGCACCGGGAACAGAGGTAGAACTCACTGCAGAGCCAGCACCGGGATTTCAATTTAAAAATTGGCTTCTTCCAAAGAATAAAACATCTACGGTTAACCCACTGAAATTTACCCTGGATGAGAATTCCTCCATAACCGCAGTATTTGAAACGGGACCGCCAGAATTTTCAGGCATCGCCCGCCTCGCCAATGGTAATTTTGAGACGGACGATATCGGTAAAGAACGATTGGTCGTTTGGGCTTTCGGTGGTTTGGTATGGCGGATAAATGGATACAATTTAGAAAAAGACACAACTTTACAACTCGTAGATGCTAAAACAGGGAACGACATTGGCTCTCCCTTTACAGGTATTAACATAGCAGAAGATGGAACCTATCTCGATTTTATTATTCCACCTTATCCCCTTTATTCAGACACCATGCCTTCTTATGTCGATGTTGATATTAAAACGGGAACATATACAGTTCCTGCGTTTCGCTATTATCATTACTTAAAAGACAATTTTAATATTTATACCACAGCATTTGTAACGGACTTATCCAAAGCAGAAAGTATTTCTATTTTTATTGATGGTGCAGCCCAAGGTTCCATTCAATTCCCTATAACAGGCGAAAGCGGGAATAAAACCTATGGTCTGGTGCGTGTTATACAAATTTTGAACAATCCAACTCCTTCCGCAGCAGCAAGCCTTTTAGGGAACACACTCATTCATGGCGGAAACTACGGCTCACCTATAGAAGGCACTTATGAAGTGGCATACTACCTTTATCAGGAGGATACATCTACAGACACAGACCCGCAGGAAGTGGGAACTGTCGTTTATTCTTCAGCAAAAGATGCACAGAAAAAACCTCTATTCACCCAGCCTGTTTCTCCCTATAACCTCGATGGGACAGCGAATAATGTACCGACTATAAAAATTACCCTGCCTACAAATGGTCTCGATTACAATTATTTCCGTGGAGGAATAACTGTTTTCGGACAATCTTCAGAGTATAACTACATAAGCAATCAGGTTGTCCCTAAACAGCGAACGGCTTATCAATCACAAATATTAGCCACAGATATAGACCCTGCTATGACAGAAAACAGTATAGGCTCTACTAAAAAAATAACAATTCGTGCTTATTCGCTTAATGGATTTGGGATACGAACACAATCATTGCTCCCCTTCGATGTGTCAAGCCTTGTCAGAATACCAACGGACAATGGTGTTATGCTTGTAAAAACGGCAGGCAATGAAGATGTCGTTATTACATCTCCCCGAGGAGGTCTCGCGTATGTTGACCGTATCGAATTACTCAATTTAGATGCAGGAATTGATGAAGTAGTAAGACCTAAAAGTATTGCTGGACAGACCGAAGGTCTCCTGAGTTTCAAGACACCCAAGGTTGAAAAGACAGGGACTGTAGATATTCTCATATATTTGAGTAGTCAACCTACGGTGCCCGCAGTTATATTAGATAATACCCTGATGTATTATAGAAACCCTGTAGTTCTGGACAACTGGGTCCTAATTCCTGTAGGGATGCTACTCACGACTTTAGGCTTTGTTGCCGGAGGAAATAGCGGGGGTGGAGGACCCTGTTTTATCGCTACGGCTGCTTATGGCACACCTATGGCAGAAGAAATTGATATTCTCAGGCAATTCCGCGACCAATATCTATTAACAAATGCCATAGGAACTGCTTTTGTTGACCTATACTATAACATGAGTCCACCATTAGCAAATTGGATTGCTCATCATCCATTATTCGCCTTTCTTACCCGTTGCCTTCTCACGCCGATTGTCTGGATGAGTAAACTGGCAATTTATTACCCGATGGTATTTCACCTGCTATTTTTCATTTCAGGAACAGGTGCCATTCTTTATTACAGAAAGAAAAAACAAAGAACCTAATAACCATCTTTTCGTTATAAAAACGAAGGTAGAATGAAAGATATACGCCAATTTACTGTTTCAGAGGAAATTCCTTCCCTTCGATTAGACCTTTTTTTATCAGACCAGTTAGAAGGTATCTCGCGAACTCGAATACAAACCCTGATAAAAGAGGGCGGCGTTCTTATTAATGGCAAACAGATAAAAAAGCCCTCTACCTTGATAACCGCAGGTGATACTATTGAAATAACACTTGCAGAGGTAGAAGAAAATACAGAACTGATTCCTGAAAACATACCGATAGAAATCCTTTATGAAGATAAAGATGTAATTGTTGTGAATAAACCAGCGGGTCTCGTGGTTCATTCGGCACCCGGGCATACTCATGGCACTCTGGTAAATGCCTTGTTATATAATTGTAAAGATTATGTAATATCAGGTGACCCTAAACGACCGGGTATTGTTCATCGTCTTGATATGAACACCTCCGGTGTCCTTGTAGTAGCGAAAAATCCAGAAAGTTATCATCACTTGCGGAAACAGGTTGAAGACAGGGCGTTCTCACGAAAATATTTTGCTCTGGTGAAGGGTATTCCCAAAACAGAACAGGGGATAATAGATGCCGGAATTGGACGCAGTTTTGCAGACCCGAAACGGATGTCTATCACAGGAATTAATGCACGAGAAGCAGTTACCCATTTTTATCTACGAGAAAAATTTTCATCTGTAAGTTTCCTGGAACTAAAACTCAACACAGGTAGAACTCATCAAATACGCGTTCACCTACGATTTATCGGGAACCCCATCCTTGGGGACCCTGTTTATGGTTTCACGGATTATTCTACATTAGGTTTCCCCAAGAATATTATTCTTGCCCTTCAAAAACTACCTGGTCAGGCATTGCATGCAGGACTGCTTGGATTTATTCACCCTACAACCAATAAGTATATAGAATTTACGGCACCTTTACCCGAATATTTCCAAAATATCCTGAATGAATTGAGAAAAATCAATTCACCCTGATGACACTTATCAAATACACCTCACCTGTACCGATTGTTTGACCTTCTAAACTCATAGATTTTTTACTTTACGGGCTGAAGCCAGATAAAATCAATCCCGATGTGTTTCGGTTTATTATCGGAATATTTCAAAGTCAAAGTATGCTCACCAACAGATATTTGCTGCTTACCGAAATTAAATTCACGCGATAATAAATGATGTTCATCATACAGATTTACAGGTTGTGGTGTGATTAATTTATCATCCCATAAAACCTGGACACTACCAGATTGCGGGGATAAGGCACATACCAGCCGAACATCATAATCCCCTTCTTCAGGAACATGGATTTTAAAACTCAAAATATCCCCTGCTTGCTTCGGCTTCCATAAACATAAACCTCTACCTGCCCACATATAAGACGACATTAGTTCTGTCCCATCTGCAGATACAAGGCAATCCTCCGCTTGATAGTAAAGTGCTTTATGAGCCGCTCCTTTAGGTGCAGGTAACCAACTCCAATCCTCTTGTGCCGTTAAAGGATTGTAAATGCGGTCCGGAATAGGAGCGTGGTCATCTGTCGTTTCAGGTCGGGCATAATAATAAGCAATGCGTGCATATCCTAAATTAAAAACCTCTTCATGAATTAGCAATTCCATTGAAAATGCCATATATTCATTAAAAGGAATTTTATCTAAGAAAAGCCAGCGAAAATTAGATACAAAACCGCGATTTCCCGGTCCATCATTGCGGGGTTGCCCACAATACGGATAGTAAAAAATATCCGTTGCAGACCAGGAGTAATTATAAAAATCCTCAGAACCTGTACCAAAGATAGAAGGAACCACATCTCGGTCAACAAAGATTTTCTCATCTCCCTCGCCCCACCAATTTCCACCAGAGGTCGGTATTGGAGATGGATTAAAAACATGACTGACAGCACCCACAAGACACCCTTTCCCCTTTGCATACAGGAAAGGTAAATCATGAGGACGGCTTACACGCACCCAGAGTGCATCACTCCCTTTCCATCGTGCACAAAAATACATAGAAAGTTGTGGATTCCATTCATACGGTTGCGACGATATTTCGCCCTCTACCGACAATGGATTCTGCGTTAGATTTCTTAATGTAATGTTCATTTCCTTCTGATAGGGCATTATAAAACGCGAAATGAACCATCCATCCGCAGTTATTTCCATGGGCAGAGAACGATAAGGATTTATCCCCGGTGCCGCAGAGAAAAAGTCCGCCAGAGGACTATCCACTAACGGCTCTTTAATACCATCGGCATATATTCGAAGTATTATTTCACGAAATGTCTGGGATGGGACAAAATCCTTTACTCGCAATTTCATATAGACCACGGCTCCCGGACCCGCTTTATTGCTCCAGATAGAACTTTCTTCACGGTAAGATAATTCACTTTGTATGGGTGTTCTTTCTAATTTCTCATCTGCAAGCATATCATCCGGGTTTTTTAAGGTATTGCAAACACGGATAATCTCCTTTTCTGATTTTTTCAAATCATCCGGAGAAAAAGTCTGGACAACAGTTCCACTCTCGTAAATACGAACCATGAGATGATAAAAATGAATATCCCTTTTCTTCCCTATCCATACAATTTTACAAGATTTTGCAAAAGGCATCGGACAATAAGCCGAATCTCGTTGATACAAACTGCCTTTCAACAATTCCTCTGTAATCCCTGTTCCATTAATAAAAGAATTATACGGGAATCTGAAAAAACTTTCTGCAGGTCCTTCATATATCGGCTTTTCTTCATCATCCAGATACATCCGAACATTACCTTTTATAGCCGCAGTCCAGAAACGAACAATAGCACCGGGACCCTTCACATCTGCAAGCAGATACTCCCCATCATTCCCATCCTTCTCCTCTTTTAATACCGAAAGGAAACCGGGAATAGGTTCGCTCCCAAAACCATCAGAATTGCTAAACCAATCCGCATGTAGTCGCTGAACACTCCGTCGGTCAAACGATGAAAACTGCACAAGTTTGTAATTCACTTCGGGAAACTCTGTTAATTGATACATATCTGTAAGTTCCTCAATAAGATGTCCCGTCGTAATCACAGAGTTCGCAAACGCCAAAATAGGACATACCAAAACTACCAAAATAAATATCCCCATTGTTCTTTTCATAACTTTTTTCCTTTCTTAATAACTATTAAAAATATATTAACAAAATCAGCATTTAAATCAAAATAGAACAAATAACTTATGCTACCGATTTATTCGTATCCATTCATGAGCGTAATAGGAATGGGAGATAATTACAACGCCCCTAATGTAGCACAGACATTCTTGTCTGTGTTTTCCTTCTGTCCTTGTTCTTACCCATAGCTGAAGCGTCCCCGATTCGGGTTTTTTGTGGGACTGATGGGACACATGGGACAGATGGTACGAATGGGACTTATGGGACATCGTAGGTATTAATGTAGCACAGACATACTTGTCTGTGTTTTCCTTCTGTATTCCTCCATTCACGGCATATAAATCCTGGAATTTCTGTTAACTTCTTTTTATCACAAACCTATAGAGGCGAAAAATCTTTCGCCTCTACTTCTGTGAAAACATATTTTAACAAGATTCATAAGGGATTTATATACTACGAATGAAGAACAAAAGAAGGGGTATGGGTGGAAAATTTCACTTTATAAAAATGTATCTACTATTTAGTCTCTGTTATCTATTTTTATTGATGATTATATAATTTACGAGAAATTTTAAGGGGATGTTTGACTTGTATAGTGTTCAAAAAAATAATCAAAAGGGTATTGTTAATAAGAAATGGTTTTTATCAAAGAACTCAATTGTATATTGATTCTAAACTGATATATTCTATTTACCTATAAAATTTTATAACAGGAAACAGTATTTTTATTATGCGAAAGAAAGTAGAGAAGCCATTAATAGTTCAGTCTGACCGAACGATTTTGTTAGAGGTTGAAAATCCGTTATATGAGGAGGCACGGGATGCTCTATCTGCATTTGCAGAATTGGTGAAATCACCTGAGCATTTTCATACATATCGGATTACACCCATCTCGCTATGGAATTCTGCGTCTGCAGGTTATACAGCAACACAAATCATTGACCTGCTTCACAAATATAGCCGATATGATGTCCCATCCAATCTAATTTATGAAATTACAGATACAGTTCGTCGTTATGGCAGATTGAAATTATACAAAAGCCCACAACAGGAATTAATTCTCGAATCCGATGATACCATGCTCCTTTCAGAGTTACTCTATAACAAAGCCTTGCAGGAGTTCGGGCTAACCAAATTAGATTCTCGTCGGGTTCGCGTAAATACCCAATTTCGTGGACATTTAAAAAGTGTACTGGTAAAATTAGGTTTTCCTGCAGAAGACCTTGCTGGGTATGTAGAAGGGGCTCCTTTAAAGTTTGACCTTCGCAAAAAACTCCCTTCGGGCAAGCCCTTTGTTTTGCGAAATTATCAGACGGATGCTATCTCTGCTTTTTATGCCGGTGGAACGAACCGCGGTGGAAGTGGTGTTATTGTACTTCCCTGCGGTGCCGGTAAAACGATTGTCGGTATCGGTGTTATGCATAAATTGCAAACACATACTCTTGTGTTAACAACGAATACTGTGGCACTACGACAATGGAAAACAGAACTATTAGAAAAAACAACCCTCACGGAGGACCAAATCGGCGAATATAGTGGTGAGTTGAAAGAAATCAAACCCGTCACACTGGCTACCTACCAGATTTTAACCCATCGCAAAACCAAAGATAGCCCGTTTCTTCATTTTCGTTTGTTTGAGGACGGAGCCTGGGGTTTGATTATCTACGATGAAGTCCATCTATTACCGGCGCCCGTATTCCGTGCCACTGCAGATTTGCAAGCCCGCCGTAGATTAGGACTTACCGCAACATTAGTCCGTGAGGATGGGCGGGAAGATGAGGTGTTCAGTCTTATCGGACCCAAAAAATGCGATATCCCATGGAAAGTATTAGAAAAGCAAGGTTGGATAGCCGAAGCCCTTTGCACCGAAGTGCGTGTACCAATGCTGGAAGAGGACCGTTACAGGTATGTTGTAGCATCAAAATCCGCTAAATTCCAGATTGCATCAAAAAATCCTATAAAGATAAGTATCTGCAAACAGATTTTAGACTACCACAAAGAGGATAATATCCTTATCATCGGTCAATATTTAGACCAACTTAAAGTTATACAAAAAAACTTCGGTGCGCCCATCATCACAGGACAGACACCCAATAAAAAACGAGAAGAACTATATCAAAAATTTCGCAAAGGAGAAATAAAACTTTTGATTGTCTCCAAAGTTGCCAATTTTGCCATTGACCTACCTGATGCCAATGTCGCCATTCAAGTATCTGGCACATTCGGCTCACGACAGGAAGAAGCACAGCGATTGGGCAGAATTCTCCGACCCAAACAATTCGGGAAACAAGCCCATTTCTATACTATCGTCACACGCGATACCTTGGACCAGGATTACGCCCTTAATCGTCAACTATTTCTCACCGAACAGGGTTATCAATACAAAATCATTCCTATGGAACAATTAAATTTTACTGAGTAAATTGAGATAATAAACTGTCGGATAATATAAAATAATTTTACAATGCATAAGTGAATATATAACAAAGGAGATTTAACATGTCTGAAGAAAAAATTGTCTGGTCAGGAACACCCTCGCAGATTGTGAATATCGGGGTATTCATTCTTTGTCTGCTCACTTGTTTTTTGATAGTCCCGATTTTCTATGCTCTCTGGAAATACATCGTGGTTAAATGCACAAAATATGTAATCACCACAGAACGGATTAAAATAACAACAAGTGTATTTTCTACCCAAACAGACTATCTGGAGTTATACCGTATCAATGATTTAACATTCGAACAGCCCTTCCTGCTAAGAATTTTTTCATTAGGCAACTTGAAACTAATCACATCAGATACCTCGACCCCCGAACTTACCCTACAAGCAATACCTGCATCTGAAGAACTACAAAATGAAATCCGCAAACATATCGAAACACAAAGAGATAAGAAACGAGCCCGTGTTATTGATTTCACCTAAAAATTGTGTAGATTTCTTTTGAATTATTATACAGGTTGAGGAACTTGGTCTTCGGGACTTTTTGCGAAAATCCAGCATGCAGAACGATGGGTATCAGATATATTTTGTAATGGAGGAGGCTCGTTTTTACATTGCTCTGTTGCATAAGGGCAACGCGGATGGAATGAACATCCGGGCGGTGGATTTACAGGGCTTGGCGGTTCGCCTCGTGCCAACAATTTTGGCAAAGAAGCAGAAGGGTCAGGTTTGGGAATAGCACTTAGCAATGCCTTCGTATAAGGGTGATTGGGGTTTTCAAATAAAGTTTCCGTTGGGGCTTCTTCAACAATTTTTCCTAAATACATTACCAATACTCTATCGGAAATATGACGAACAACCCCTAAATCATGAGAGATAATTAAATAGGTCAGATGTAATTTTTCCTGTAATTCCATCAATAGATTGAGTATTTGTGCCTGCACCGATACATCCAGAGCGGATACAGGTTCGTCTGCAACGAGAAATGAAGGATTAACGGCTAAAGCGCGTGCAATACCAATCCGTTGCCGTTGTCCTCCACTAAATTCATGGGGATAGCGATACATGGCATCTGTATTCAGTCCCACTAATTGGAGTAATTGTTCGATATGACTGGGAATTTCTTCTTTAGGAACAATTCGGTGGACATACAACACTTCGGACAGCATAGAATAAACTGTCATGCGCGGATTTAGCGAACTGTATGGGTCCTGGAAAATGATTTGTATTTTCCGTCGGATATTCCTTAATTCTTTTGACTTTAATTTTGTCAGGTCAACCCCATCGAAATAGATAGAGCCATCGGTAGGCTCAATCAGTCGCAGTATAAGCCGCGCTACTGTAGTTTTTCCGCTTCCACTTTCACCAACGAGACTAACCGTTTCCCCTGGATAAACATTGAAAGAAACATGGTCTACGGCACGGACATAATTCCGTGCTTTGGCAAACAATCCACCACCGACCGGATAATATTTTGTTAGATTATCCACTTTCAAGTAAGGTATACGGTTATTCATTTTTCATCAGGTCTCCTTTTCCATTTTTTCCGATTGGGCAAACAACCAGCAAGCCGTTCCCTGTTCCTTATTGAGCCAGGTCCATGGGGGTTCTTTTTGCTGGCATATCTTCATGGCTTTGGGACATCGTGGATGGAAACGACATCCCGTAGGCAAATCTGTTGCTGAAGGAACGGTGCCCGGAATTGTATTTAATCTTTTTTTACCACGGGAACGAATAGGAAGGGAATCAAAAAGGGCTTGGGTATAGGGATGAGAGGGTTTGGAATATATAGTCGTAGCACTCCCTTCTTCCACCTTCTTACCCGCATACAAAACTACAATCCAGCGTGCAATTTGAGCAACGACACTTAAATCATGAGAGATAAGCAACAAACTCATTTTTCGTTCCTGTTGAACACGCCGAAGTAATGCCAATATCTCCGCCTGTATAGTAACATCCAGAGCCGTGGTTGGTTCGTCAGCAATAAGCAATTCTGGCTCGCATGCTAATGCCATAGCAATCATGGAACGTTGGATAAGTCCCCCTGAAAATTCATGGGGATATTGATGTATTCGCATCTTAGGCTCTGGTATGCCGACCCATTCAAACAATTTTTCAATCCGCATATAACTTTCTTCACGGCCCATCCCGTAATGATATTTCAGAACATCTGCAATTTGTTCACCAACACGAAACACGGGATTCATTGAACTGGTCGGTTCTTGAAAAACCATAGATATGTATCTTCCCCGAATTTTCATCAATTCTTCTTCTGGCAGTTTTAGCAAATCCTGCCCGTGAAAGATTACTTCCCCTTCTATGCGTTCCACAGGTGGAGAAGTTAGCAATCTCAGGATTGACATGGCTGTTACCGATTTTCCACATCCACTTTCACCTACCAGAGCCATACTTTCGCCCGGATGAATAAAAAACGAAATGTCATCTACGGCATACGCCAATCCTGTGGGCGTCGAAAAATATACTTTCAGATTTTTTACATTCAAAAGGGCTTTATCCGATTTACACAAATCGCTCATATTCTTTACCTTAATCTGGGGTCCATAGCATCTCGCAACCCCTCGCCAACGAGATTAAACGCTGTAACGGTAATAAAAATTGCTAAACCGGGAAATAAAACCAACCACCATGCAAAATCCACATAACCCTGAGATTGTTTTAGCAATTCACCCCAACTGGGGGTTGGTGGTGGCACACCGAAGCCTAAAAAACTTAATCCGCTTTCCATGAGAATAGCACCCGCCAGTCCAAATGTGGCACTAACAAAGACAGGTCCCATCGCATTGGGCAGGATATGCTGAAACATAATACGCGAATTACTTAAACCCAATGCACGGGATGCTAAAACATATTCCATCTGCTTTTGCTTCAAGAATTCACCTCGAACCAATCGTGCTACACCTGGCCAACCTGTCAGCCCGATAACAATCATAATTGTCCAGATACTGGGAGGAAGAAAAGCCATTACGGTAATGATAAGGAAAAAAGTTGGGATAACCAACATCAGCTCAATAAATCGTAAGACCACCGTATCTACCCATTTCCCAAAATATCCCGAAAGTGAGCCTAATATTACACCGATAATCACAGCTATCCCAACAGCCACGAAACCTACACTCAACGATAAGCGAGAACCCCAAATCATTCGGCTAAGCACATCCCTGCCTCGGTCGTCTGTCCCTAACCAATGATTGCGATTGGGTCCCTGCAAACTTTGCTCCAACTCCTGATTTAGAGGACCGTGTGGAATGGGTGGTTTTAACATCCATTCCCCGCTGGATGGTTTCCATCGGTCAAAATTCGCATATAAATTCTCTGCTTGTAAATCTGTATATGTAAAAATATTCGGGAATATATATAATTTTCCCCCTTTATATAACAAAATAGGGATGTCATTGGCGATAAAAGGTGCCATTATCGCAATGAGACCTAACAAAACAATAATCAACAAGGCAAAAAGGGAAAGACGATGTTTGCAAAATTCCCGCCAGACTGTATTGTAATAACTATGTGGATTTCCTGATTTCCTGAACACCTGATTTCTTACTCCAATCGAATTCTTGGGTCAACAACGGCATACAAAACATCACTTAAAACAAGACCGATTAAAGTCAAAAAAGTAGAAATGGTAAAAACACCCATAATCAGGGGATAATCTCGGGTTAATACCGCTTCAAAGCCCAATCGTCCCATGCCCGGAATAGAAAAGATGGTTTCAATAATAACACTTCCTCCAATTAGCCCCGGTAAAAGTCCTGCAAATAAAGTAATAATAGGAATTAATGAATTCCGCATAGCATACTTAAAGACAACCATCTTTTCCGAAAATCCGTAAGCCCTTGCCGTTCGAATGTAGTCCTGCCGTATTACATCTAACATACCTGTCCGCATATATCGGGATAAGCCTGCCAAACCTGCATAGGTCATACAGAACAAAGGCAAGACCATGTGCCAAAGTCGGTCGAGTAGCCAGCCAAACCATGAATAATTCGTAGCATCAATACTATTAATACCATTGACCGGGAACAAATTCCACCAATCACCACCTCCTAAAAAAAGAATTAAAAGCATAGCAACCCAGAAACTCGGAAGACTATATAAAAGGAATAGGATAAGCGTAATAATCTGGTCAGAAATAGTCCGTTGATGGGTTGCCGAATAGGTGCCTAAGGGGATTGCAATGAGATAGATAAGTAAGGTTTCAAGAATGGTAAATTGAAGTGTTATCGGTAGCGTCTCTGCTATTTTCTCCATTACAGGACGCTGGTCTTTATAACTTTTGCCAAAATCGAGACGAAACATTCGTCCTAACCACAGGGCATACTGGACAAGGATAGGTTTGTCCAGACCATACAATGCTTTAGTTTGTTCGATTATCTTTTCCGTCTCAATATTTGCACGCATGGCTCCACCTTCTCCGCGTAACTTAAAAGCCACAGGACTGCCCGGAGCTAACTGGATAATTGCAAAGGTTATCAAACTAACTCCAATAAAGGTCGGAATAATTAATAATAGCCTCTTTAAGATATAGGCATACATCCGTCTTTAGTTCTCCTTTACATGAACATACCGTTGTAAATGGGTCGGAACAAACCATTCCTTTTCATAAATACCAAAGGGATACACACGAATACCATGTATTCGTTTATCCACAGCAACAATCGCTTTCGGCGCCATTAAGAAGGTATAAGGCTGTTCTTCATTCACAATTTCCTGAAATCTACGATATAACTGTATCCGTTCCTGACGGTCAAAAGAAACCCGTGCCTGCTCAATAAGTCGGTCTGCTTCCTTATTGACAAATCCCACATAATTGGAACCTTTTTCTGCCTGACTGGAGTGCCATACCTGATAAGGGTCAGGGTCCGGTGGCATCTGCCAGCCCATTAGAACAGCATCAAAATTGCGTGCATCCACACGCTCTAATAAAGAAGCCCATTCCATTTGCCGTATTTGCATATTTATCCCTGCCCGTTTCAGGTCTTCCTGATACACCGTCAAAATCTTTTCCGCAATAGGATTACTATTTGTTGTCATAATCTCAAAGGCAAGGTCTTTTCCTTCTTTATCACGAATTCCATCGCTGTTATGGTCTATCCAGCCAGACCTATCCAGTAATAGTTTCGCTTCTTCCGGGTTATAGTTCCATCGCTTAATTTCGGAGTGATATTCCGGTGTCCCGGGCATAAACGGACTATCTATCGGCTCTGCCATTCCGAAATACAACCGTTCAATAATCTGTTGGCGATTAAGCAACATCGTTAAAGCATGGCGAACCGTTTTTTCTTTGAGCACTGGATTACGGGTATTCCAGCCGATATAGTTATAGGCGGGTCGTGGGTATATGAACATATTAAATTGCTTTTGAAATGTTTCTGACTGTCCTCTTCGCACCCAATCTTCAGGACGAATGGCCATATAGTCCAAATCGCCACGACGCAATTTCAAAAAAGAAGCATTATCATCCAGAATAATTTGATAAACGATACGGTCAAAATAAGGTTGTCCTTCTTTTTTCCGCCAATAATTCGGATTTCGTTCCAGAACTAACTGCAAGCCCGTCTGCCATTCCGATAATATATAAGGACCTGAGCCAATAGGTTTTCGATTGTTAGGGTGATTATTAAAGTCTCCCTGTCCATAAACATGCTCCGGCAAAATTTCTAATAAGCCCAACATTACGGCATGCTGGTAATAAGGTTTTTTACAATGATACCGAACCGTATAATCATCTATAACCTCACACGATTCCACATCCATATAATAATTTTTCAAGTGTGGAGCGTCCGTGGTAGGGTCCATCAACTTATCGAAAGTAAACTTAACATCCTTTGCGGTTAGAGGATGCCCATCGGAAAAACAAACATCCGTCCGCAAGTAAAAAGTATAACTCAGATGGTCCTCCGACACTTCCCATTTATTAGCAACGCGTGGGATTAACTCCAATGTTTGTGGATTACGGTCTAACAAGCCATCAAATATCCATGCTAACACCAGAGAGGAATACGCATCTGTGCTGGTTATGGGGTTCAGATGGGGCATTTCCGCAGGTAATCGGGTAATAAGCCAATCTCCTTGAGAAGGGGACATATTTGTCCCAAATTCCGTCAGCCCACGAGTAGTATTTTCAGAAGAAACCCATGACTGCCCTTCCGAAAAACAACCCGGAAATAGAACCGTTCCCGCAAAAAAGAATATCAGGTAAATTAGAACAAATGGTTTTGTCATAGCACTACTGCTTTTTATATTTTTCATGCTAAATAATATATAATTATCGCATTCCCATGCGAATTGATAACACCTAAAAACCATAACAGATATTACATAAGGAAGATGGATATCCTATGTCTCAAATAGAAAAAACAGATATTCAGAAAATAAATACAATAACAACACTGCTTGAAACTACAACAAAGATTATGAGTAACGAAATAGAAGAGACTTCTATAAATTCTATGTTTAATGAAACAAACCCATTATGGGTTCGAACGGTTGACAATCAATTTTGTGGAATAATCAATGATAGCAATGATATAAAACTGATTCTTTCTACCGCACAAAGAAAATCCGAAAAAGGGTCGCCTATATTTGTTCAGCAAGGGATAGAAGGAAAAACCTGCTATCTTATCGGTTATCGTATGTCCTATCATTTTTTCCCTGTAGAAATATTCGGTGTTGAGTTTATCCCAGGGAATTATCGTATTCCTCGATTGCTCTGGTTGCCTGTAGAATTTTCCGGGAAAGAATTAAAAGGGATAACAGAAAAAGCCAAAGAAGTTTCACGAAATCTTCCCATCGGCTATTACGGAATCTTATTTGAGTTTATCGTAAATGCACAAGGTATATTTTTATCCTTTATTGACCTATTTTTCCAGCCAGATGAGGAAATGTGCCAGATATGTAAAGAAGGAACCGGCATAGATTTAATGCAAATACATCAGACTATTGAAAACCATGGAATTCCCAATTCAGTCCCTACACGAGAATTAGGATGTGCTATAGCATGGATTATTCCGCATAGTGGCATTGTGCAAAGTATTAAGAATATCGAGAAGGTGCAAAATACCGAAGGGATTAAACAGGTGCAGGTAAAAGTGCATGAGGGGGATTCTCTCACCCATGTAACAGATATAGAGTCCCGCAATAAAACAGGTTATGTAATTGCCATTGGACCCGATGCTTTCACGGCAAGAAATAGGGCGTTATCCGCAGTCTCCCGAATACAAATTAATACCCGCAATCTTTTACCGTAAAAGTTTTTCCAAAGTCATACACAACCGTCTTTTCAAAACCTTACAACTTATATTACACTTCCCGTCTTTTTAATGATATTCTCCGCCATGCAAAGGAGCTCGACCCATTGGATATTATAGTAACGGGGATTATGAATATCTGCATTTATACCATTGCGAATTTTACCAACCATAACTTGAACGGCTTCTTCTACACTAACCTGTGGACGAAAACCTAAAACCTGCTCGGTCTTTTTCGTTGAAACACGATAACTGCGTCCCCGTGTAGAGCCATATTCCACTTCAATCTCTATATTCATTCCATTCTCACGAAATACCTTACGAACCCAATGGGCTAATTCAAGTATCCTGTAATTCTTATAAGAAAGGTTAAACACTTGATTTCCTACAATTTTCAGGTCGGCTTGCAGGCAGGCAATATAAGCACGGGCTATATCCGTTACATCAATTAAAGGACGCCACATTTCGCCTCCACAATGAACCGTCAAGCAACCTTTTTCAAATGCAGATTTAACAAAAGTATTCACAACAAGGTCATACCTCATTCGGGGGCTCCATCCATATACCGTTCCCTGCCGTAATAAAGTCGGACAGAAATCAGGTCCGGATAGCTTTAACAGTTCTCTTTCCGCCTGATATTTGCTTACGGCATACGCAGCACGCGGTTCCACAGGACTTTCTTCATCCTGCAAAATATCCTCGGCCAATAATCCACGGTCATAAATAGAACAACTGGAGGCAAAGATAAATCGTTTTATACCTCTCCGTTTGCAATGCTCTCCTAAAATAGCTGTGGCTTCTGTATTCAGTTTTTTATTCGCCTCAGGATTAAATTCCGCCATCGGGTCATTGCTCAAACCTGCCAGATGAATTACACCTTCAACACCCTCCAGCCATGTAGCATCCAATTGACATAAATCCCCTTGAATACACTCAATACGATTTTTTACTTCTTCCAGACCTTCATCCCCAAATAGGAATTTATCAACAACTCGAACGGCAAATCCATGATTTAACAATTCACGAACGGCAACCGCACCAATATAGCCAGAACCACCTGTTACCAATATCATATCAAAATACCTTTCTTCTAATGTTTGTCTTTTTATTATTATGGCACAGAGATAGTTTGCATTTCTTTTTGGGTTAACCCTGCGTAATCTGCAACTATGAAGGTAATTGTATGTGTGCCGGAGGGTAAATCTTCATCTTGTTCCCAGCGTAATATTCCACGAGGTCCATCGTATTCACTTAATAGCCATTTCTGGTCACAGAATATTTCTGCCCGTGCTATACCACTTCCTATATCAGAAATTACAGCCGATATAGAAGGCCTTTTTGTTGGCTGTTTCGCATCTTTGTTAATAGCGATATTTGTGATTTGTGGCGGTTCATCGTCTCTTATTAAGGCAAAAGTGCCCCAATCAGATACTTTACCAATAACAAAATCCCTTTCCTTTTGAGAATCTATTCTTGACCATGAAGACCCGGATTTCCGATATAAATGTATTCGTTCTTGAGCTTGGACATTATTCCGAATCCGCATTTTAATCGTCACAGCCTCTGCTATCGGCATGTTGTAAGGTTCTATTTTCCATATATTCGAAGCAATTGTCAAACCTTTAGGAACTTTCTGTGAAGATACCGGAGAAATAGATAGCCAGAGAATACCGTAAGAGATATGGGAAGGTACATCTATCTGAAAATCATTTAATACGATAGGTGCCATTTTACTTTGTGTCTTAACAGCATACACACTTTTTTCCCATACAGGCATAGATGGATGCGAAACTCGAAAAGTATATTTCCCTGATGCCGTAGGTTTCCAGGGAAGTTCGTATATATTACTTGTCCGCTGGACAGGTTTTAGTGAAACAGTTCCCTGTTCCGAAGTGCAGGTAATTTCCGGTGCTTCTTTGGAAGATGTTGAGGCTAACAAAATCTCTAACACAAGGAATTCCGGCAAATAAGAAATAGAGATATCACTTTTTTCTATTTTTTTGTTCAAACGATTCGCAGGATTCCCTGTGATATAAAGCGGAACCTGTGTCTTATTTCCCTTAAAATCCTCTACTTCTATCTGTATATGCTCGTCATCTTCTATGGAAAGCCATTCTTTCCTCACCTGTTTGTAATTGGGCGACTGATTTCCCTGCCACTGCCACAATAACCAATAAATCGGATTCGAAATGTAGGGATAAAAAGATACAATAGCATCCCTATAGGTATTGTAATCAAGGCGGTCTTGCTGAATGGTAGATAAAACAGTATCCGTCGTTTTCAATGAAATTCGGTAAGGTCCCAACTTGCAGGTATCCGATTCATTGTCAATAGTGGAAACACCAAATCCTATTGCTCCTTTTGCGTTAATTAATATAGGTAATGCGGTCTTTTCGGTGATAGGGATTTCCAGCGGCAGACAGCGTCCATTAATGGTTGTATCCATACTTCCGGGAATAACGAGGAGGGATGTTATTTGAGGTTTATTACGGTCAATCCATCGGAAACCATATTCCCATGGGTTCAGGCATGTAATTCCATCTTTTGTGCGAAGTTCAAAGTGCAAATGAGGTGCTTTTGTCCCGGACTGACCTGTATATGCAATCAAAGCCCCTTTTTTCACAGGCAGTTCGTTTTCTTTTAGTGTCAGGTCCACTGTGAAGGACTCTTTTTGATGTTGCACCTTTCGCAAATAAGACTGATACGGCTCTGCAAATGAATGGAGATGTGCATAAATCCCCATAATTCCAGAATGAAATTGAATATATAACACACGACCATATCCCCAGGGACTACAACGCATTCGTGCCACATAACCATCATCTATGGCATAGACAGGCGTTCCAATGGTAGCACGATAATCTACACCCATATGAAAGCGTCCATCCCGATATTCGCCAAAGGAAGAGGTAGCAAATAAGTCTCCTTTCAGAGGAAGGATAAAAGACTCCCCTGCTGAAAGGAAAGGGATACATACAAAAATAAATGGAATGAATAAAGGTAAAAACTTCATTACTTCTTTTTTTTCTTGGGTGTTGTTGCCTTTGTTGAAGGTTGTGTCGGCGTAGAAGTTTTATCTGCAGAGGCTTTGTCCTGACGGTATAATTTTTCTAAAATAGGGTCAAACGCAAGGAATATTTTTACTTTCTCCGAATCGTTCAAATAGGGTTTACAAAACTCAAATATCTTTTCATCTGTCTTCTGTTCGGTTAAAATATTTTTTATCTTTTCTTTGACCTGCTCAAAGGTAACCTTCTCTTCTGCCTCGCGTTCTAACAATTTGAACAAATGCCATCCCAGGGGGCTTTTTAAAACAGGACTGAGGTCGCCCGGCTTCATGGTGGGAAGAACCTGTTTCAAAAATGGAGGCAAGGCTTCTGTAGGTATCCATCCCATATCGCCACCTTTTTGATGGTCCGGTGCTTCGGAAACAGAACGGGCAACCGCTTCAAAACTTTCCCCTGCTTTTATTCGTGCTAAAGCTTTCTCTACCTCTTTTTGTGTCTCCTGCCATGCCTTTTCATCGGCGGTTTTTGCATTGGGTTTTGGTTGGCGAAATATCTGTTGTAGATGCACCCGCGAGGGCTTCATGAAAAGGTCAGGATTGCTGTCATAAAACTTTTTTATTTCATCATCCGTAACGGTTATCTTGTTCTCACTCGCTAAGGCTTGTTTCATCTTTTTTAATATTAGATTTTTACGCGTCCTTTCGCGAAAAGATTCTACCGTCTCATTTTTGGCTTTTAAGATTTCCTCCATACTGGGAGGGTTCTTTCCTGCTTTACGGGCATCTTCCTGAATTTCCTTAATTTGCTCATCAACCGCTTTCTTGACCTCATCCTCTGTTACCGAATATTTCCGTTTCAGTGCTTCCTGATATAAAATTTCCCGTTGGGCTAAATTAGTAACACAACGGATAGCAATACGGACACGGTCCTCATCCTTAACATCTTTTTGTCCTGTCCCTGCCACATATTCCAGTAGTTCCATATGATACCTCATCAAAAATTCTTCCTTTGATATAGGCTTACCGAGAACCAACGCTACCGGTCCATCTGGAACTGATTTCTCCACAATATCCATCCTGGACAGGTCGGGAGCCTGCGCCCATAGATATGAAACTAAAATTACGGAAATAACAATAAAAAGCAATTTGCGAAACATATAACTATCCTTACTGTTTAAAATTATATTTATTCCTGTGTCTTATCTGTTGTCTTTTCTGTTTCTGGGGTAATTTCTTTCGGCGTCGTTTTTATAATCAACAATCCATAATAAGTCAGGATACCTGATATACCATAAGTAATAACAAAAATTAATGCACATACAATAAACATCGAACCTATAGCAACAGAATATCCACTCAATTGAATCATTAGAAATACAAATAGGGCAATGAGAGTAAAAAACAACCCGACAATCATTGCAATACGATTCGGTTCCAGATGAACAATAACCTGCTTTCTCGTGTCCAAAAGAGGTCTTACATCTGGATAATCCAGGTTATGAATGTTATTTGTATTATCCTTCTTCACCTACCAATTTATACCTTGATATTTAATCTATATAATATATACAAAATTTTGTCCCTTATTCACATTTTTAAATATACCTCTTTTCTTTTTTATTTTTAACACACCTGGATAATCATTACTTTCTTCTACATCATTTACATAAAAAAGACGAAAACAATATCCAAAACATGCAATGGATTTTAAATTACTTTCCTCATTCTATTCACAACTTAAAAAATTCAATATTCTTCTGTATTTACTTATTATTTATTGATAAAAGATGGGTAAATATTCTATTGTAAATAGAACATGGGCGAAACTGTTGCAACTTATCTCTTTACAAAAGGATTATATTATAATATATAGTTTGATGGAAGACCTATTTTCACAAAATTAATAAAAAGGAAATCGTTGCATGTTCAAAGGAAAATTATTTTTTTTATTAGCCGCTTGTATTTTTTGCTTCACTCTTATCTCATACGCACAAAATAACACGGATACATCCACCATTCCACCTATTCAGCAAAATCTCACATTATGGGATATGATAAAGGCAGGTGGGGTAATACTCTGGATAATTGGGGTTTTGGGCTTTATTGGATTGGTATGGGCGTTTTATCTCCTGTTGACATTAACACCCCGACGAGAACTACCATCAACCCTCATTCGACGATTGTTTCATTTGCTACAAGCAGGGGATTACAAAGGGGTACTGGAACTTTGTGAAGGACGGGATAAACTAATTGCCAAAATGGTTTTTGCCGGTGTGAAATTGGTTGGACACGACCGCTATGTCATTCAAGATGCTATGGAAAGTGAAGGGGAACGAGGCGCAAGTATTTTATGGCAACGCATATCTTATTTAAATAATATTGCGGTTTTAGCCCCTTTGTTAGGTCTATTAGGGACGGTATGGGGCATGATGCAGGCTTTCGGGGCTATTGCATTTAATGATGCTCAGGTGAAAGGGCTTACCATGGCATACAGCGTAGCCACAGCGATGGTAACTACCGCAGGAGGTTTGGTCGTTGCTATTCCCGCTATGGCAATTTATTTCTATCTACGGGGTAGAGTAAATCGAATTATTGCAGAAGTAGAAGCCATCGCCAGTGAAATGGTAGAACTTATTTTGAGAGGAACACGCGTATGAGAATTCGTCGGAATTATGAAAATGAACCCGAGCCCATTCAAATGGCTCCATTGATTGATATTGTCTTTTTGACCCTTGTTTTTTTTATGGCAACTACCGTATATGGCGTTCTGGAATCCGAAATTGACATTACTTTACCAACAGCAGAAACTTCTGTGCCAACAACACGTAGCCAGGGAGAAATTTATATTAACTTAAAAGCCGATGGTTCTATTGTCGTTAATAATCGTTCTGTATCCCTATCCGAATTGCAGGAGGTATTGAACAAAGTGTCCCAATTCTTCCCCGGCAGTTCCGTCATTATCCGTGGAGACCAGAGTGCTATGTTAGGCAATGCAATACGAGTTTTAGATTGCTGTAGAAAAGCCCATATACAGAATGTAGCCTTTTCCGCAATTAATGAAAAACAAACATCTAACTCCGAAGGCACTGTCAAAGCAGATACTCCCACAGATACACTTGCTCCTACCCCAGAGACCCCAAAACAATAGACAGGATTGACGCATGATATTTACGAAGTATTTATATAAATTGCTTGTTATTCATTTACTATTGGTATATAGTTTTGCATGGACACAATCCCCAGATGCCCTTTCCGATGAAAACACACAACTCGATTTTGCTAACGGTCTTTATAGCCGTCAGTTTTTCAAAGAAGCCATCGATGAATATAAAAAGTTTATTGCCCAATATCCCAATTCTCCTAAAATTGGCGAAGTCTATCTCCGTTTAGGGAAATCTGCTCTCATAGAGAAGCAATATGAAACGGCTATTAGTGCCTTTGACCAGGTAATTAGTAAAGTCTCTGACGCCAACCAACGAATGGAAGCAATACTTCGCAAAGGGGAATGTTTTTATTATCTCAAACGCTGGGCAGAATGCGGTGAAACATTAAAACCTTTGATTGAGGAAACAACACCTCCCGACTATCGTCCTCGGGCTATGTATTTCTACGCCCGTTCTCTTACACAAACTCAAAACTTTGAGTCCGCAATATCTGTATTACAAAACATGATAAAAGATTTTCCAGAATATTCATTGACACCCTTCGCAAAATATGTTTTAGGAACTATCTATACCCGTCTTAATCAATTAGAAAATGCAGTATCGGTCCTTTCTGAAGTGGCATCTAACGAAAAGGTAGACCCTCAATTGCGTATGGAGTGCAACTTCCGCGTTGCAGAGATATACTCCCAGTTAGGCTGGTATGAAAGCGCCATGAATGCTTATCAAACACTTAAAACACAATTTAAAGAAGGTCCCTATAAAGAAAAATCGGATTTTGGATACTTATGGACACTCTATCAGGCAAAGAAATTCGCAGAAGCGATAAATGAAGGAAAAACTTTCCTTCAGAATTATCCTCAATCGGAAAAGAAACCTTTTGCCATGTATATCCTTGCCAACTCATTGCTGGAACAAAACCTGTTAGATGAAGCCCTGTCTTTCTATAATTCCTTACGACAACAATACGCTGATACCTCCTACGCAACTGAAGCACTCTACAAAATAGCATGGATACACTTTTTAAAGAATGACTCTACCACGGCAAAAACGACTGTAACAGAGTTTCTGGATAAAGCCCGTGAGTCTCCATTGCGACCCGATGCTTACTTTTTATTAGGTTCATTATATACAGCCGAAGGGAATTATGAAGATGCGATGGAAGAGTTCCAAATGGTATACGAGAAATATCCAACCTCTAAATTTGCCCCTGAGGCATTATATAAATCGGCAGAATGTGCAGAATTGTTAGGCATTACGAAACCTGCAATTCAATTATACAATCGTTTTATCCAGACCTATCCCCAGCATACATTAATTGTTTCTGCTTATCTTCGTTATGGCGATTTACAGGGCAAAGATGGAAATTGGGAAGAAGCATTGAAAACATATCTCCAAGCAAAGGAAATTTCGGAAAATAATCCCCTACAAGAGCAGGTATTTATACGACTGGCTAGCTGTTACGAACAATTGCATAAAAGAGAAGAAGCCTTTCAAACCTATCAAGATTTTATAAATAAATTTCCGCAATCCCAATACGCCCCGGATATGAAATTAAAATTAGGAACTTATTATCTAAAAGAAAAGAAAGACCCTATTAAATCCATTGATTCCTTGCAAAGTTTATTATCTCAAAATCCTCCCCCAATAATTGCAGGACAAACATGGCTGGCAATTAGCATCGCTTATTATGAAGTAAAAGACTACGAAAAATCTGCAGAAGCATTATTTAAAACCATTTCAGATTATCCTCAGGTTACGGTTGGAGAAGAACAGTTTGCCTGGTTAGCCCAGTATTATCTGGATGCTAAAAAATGGGACCTGGCTCGTCAGGTGTTAAAACGAATGCAAGAGGTATTGAAAGATTATCCCGCTCCTCAAAGATTACAGTTCCGTTATGCAGAATGTATCCATAATTTAGGAAAGTTAGATGAAGCCATCAAAGAATACCAAAAGGTTGTAGATATGGCTCCCTCTTCCACATCTGCGACAGAATCTTTATATCGCATAGCCCAGATTTATGAACAAACAAATCAGCTTCCTCAAGCACTGGAATTTTATGAACGCTGTGCTAATAATGGAGGAAGTGAAACGAGCGCCCGTGCCCAATTTCGACTCTCAGAAATTTACGAAAACAAAGGTGAGATTGAAAAAGCCGGAAAAAATTATCTGAAAGTGGCTATCCTTTATCTTCATCCCGAACTTTCTCCCGAAGCATTATGGCGTTCTGGAAATTGTTATTTAAAGATTAATGAAAAAGAAAACGCTCAAAGAGCGTTTCAAGAACTATTAGACGATTTTCCTTCGCATCCTCTGGCGGAAAAGGTAAAAAGTATGTTGTCCAGCGAAAAAGAAAATACAGCGGCTTTATCGACAGAACCGAGGTAGATTTATGTCCAGGGCGAACATAAAAAATAATCGTTCTATATCTTCAGGAACCATCGAATTCCTGAGGAGTAAACGCGTTCGCTTCTGGGTTAGCGTTATCATTAGCCTCATCTTATACTTCTCAATCATTTATTCCTCTCAATATATCCCCTTATTTGTAACAGGACCGAATCGAATTCCTCTAAACATCCGCGTCAAATTAGTTGATGAAAAAATAACTGTTTCCCAACAAATGGAGGAACCTATCAGCACATCCCTGTCTACCCGTCCTATTTCGTTCCAGAAATTTATAGATGAAATACTTCCATCTACAGAGATACCCGAACCTCCTCATGCTTCATCCTTACAAAAGGAAGAATTAGCCAAACAGGCCGTAACAGAACTTATTGACCGACCCACAGAAACTTCTACACCGGACGAAGTTATCCAGCAAGTAGAAGAGCGAATCCTTATGATTGAAAAAGAATCCGAAAAGGATACCGTAGATGTTGCCCGTCGAATACTACCGCCACCCGAAGAAAATATAATAAAACCCGACGAAACGCCTACCTTCTCCCTGGATAACACAGTCCTATCCTCACAGGGAACGCCAATTTCCTCGTCGGATATACCGCGTATAATTGGGACTTCACCCGCTACCGAACAAACCTCTTCGGAAACTACAGAAACAAATCAAGCCCCCGTTGTATTAGTACCCGAATTAGAACCCATAGAACCCCCCATCCCAATAGAACAAGTTTTAGAACAGGAAATTATTGAACAACCTATCATGGAAGAAACTCAAAAAGAAAAAGAAAGCCGTCCGTATGAATTCTGGGATGACCTATTTGAATTACAGTTAAAAACATATTACGAACAAGATAAAAAGCAGGGGTTCTTTCAATTGGTTATCTCCCCTAAAAAAGAGGCTAAAATCACTCCATTGCAAAAACAGGTTGCTTTTATTATTGACAGTTCCGCAAGTATAGGACAGCGGAAATTAGACCAAACAATAAAGGGCGTTCGTGAGGCATTGCAGCAACTTCGTAAGGAAGACCTTTTTAATATTATTCTATTCCGTGAACGGGCTTCATTTTTTGCAGAAGGATATATAAAGGCAACATCAGAAAATAAAAATTCGGCTCAAAAATTTTTGCAACAAATACCTTCAACCGGACAAACCGATGTTTTTAACTCCGTTCGCCAAATAATACAAATTCCTACAACCCCCGGATTGCCTAATATCCTCTGGTTATACTCCGATGGAAAACCGACTATTGGCCTTCGCGATACCCGTGCCATTATTGCTAATCTTACATTAGAAAATCAGGGCAAATATGAAATATTTACAACAGGTGGAGGAAACACGGTTGACCGATACCTTCTGGAATTGCTTGCTTACTTAAATCGTGGGTTTTGTGTAATTCGGAACAATATAGACCAGTTTTCCACAGCGATACCGCAAGCATTCCAAAAAATACAAAACCCCATACTTATTGATGTATCTATGGACTTTGGTGCAATACCTCGCGATAACATATATCCTTTCATCTTTCCTAACTTTTATCAGGGTGTCCCTGTTTCTATCTTCGGAAAGTTTAATCCGGAGACCCAGAAAAATTTCGTATTCCGTCTTCAAGGAAATGCGGCAGGCAAACGAAAGGAAATTATTTTCCGCGCCGATTTATCCCAATCCAGTTCGGGCGATTTTGATATTGCACAAAAATGGGCTTTTCATAAGGCTTTTTATATAATAGGTAGAATCGTCCGTGAGGGCGAAAAACCTGAATTATTACAAATATTAAACGAACTTAAAGAAAAATATAACATTAAAACAACTTATACGCCATGATGATACTCGCAAGTAAATGGATTGAATTTCTTCTCTCAAATTCTACAGAACAGAAGAGATTTCTCTCTAACACCTATGGTAATGCAGGGCAAGAACGAATTAAATTAATTATTCAGACCTTGCAAAAATTTATTGATACATTGGGTGATAAACATGTTTTCATCACAAGATGTCCCGGTAGAATAAACCTTCGTGGAATGCATATAGATACACACGGGGGGTTTTTAAACCTGATGACCATTGAACAAGAACTTGTTTTAATAGGACACCCCCGTGATGATGATAAGTTTTGTATATACAATTTAGAAACCAAACACAAACCCTTTCTTTCCTCTTTCCGCTCTTTGCAAAAGGAATATCCCCTCCAATCCTCATGGAAAGATATTTGCCATCATGCTCAAAATCGCACCGATACTTCCAGCCATTGGCACCAATATATTATCGGCACACTTCTTCGTTTTGCCCAACAAACAAAAAGACCTCTGACAACAGGTATCGAAGTTGTCGTGGGTGGGGATATTCCCGAAGGTTCTGCATTAAGTTCCTCGCATGCTTTATGTATTGTTTTGCTTCAGGCTCTTATGTATAACAGTCATGATAATTTTGAGATAACAACTCAATTGAAAATGGTTCAGGATGCGGAATGGTTTACCGGAGCAAGAAGTGGACTTAGTGACCAGACAGCGGAGTTATTAGGGAAAAAGGATACTTTATTAGGCGTTCGTCTTAATCCCGAAACAGCAGAAATATTAGAAATGAATTATCATCCCTTTCCGAACGATGTTTCTGTAATTATTACCAATTCCAGAACGCAACGAGACATCAGTTCAACCCATGCTGTTTCCTATATTAAAAATCGCTTCGCCTATTCCGTAGCATTAACGATATTAAAGGAAATTTTGAAATCACAAGGAGTAGACGCAGATACATTAAAAAATTTCCAGTCTCTTGCCGATTTTTCACCAGAACGACTTGGTGGAATTCGAAACCTTTATACACTATTTCGTGCCATTCCTCATGCTTTGCCCGTCAAAACATTACTTGAAGATTTTGATATTCCCGGTATTCATGAAACTTTCGAACGATATTACGGACATCTTCCCCAAGAAGAACATCCCAAAGTAGTTCCTATACGCGGACCTTTAGTTTTTGGTATTTGCGAATCTATTCGAGCCCGATATTTCTTCGAAGCCATACAACAGGGCGACATATTAATGGCAGGCTATTTAATGACATTAGGACATAATGGCGACCGTATTCTTGATACCTCAGGCAATCCCTTCCATCGAGAAGTAACCGACGATATGTTATTCGTGTATGAAGACCTTCAAATTGCACCTTACTCCCTCATAGGTGATTTCGGTGCCAGCACCCCTGTCCTCGACAAATTAGTGGATATAGCGAACGAGAACGGGGCTTTGGGCTCATCCCTCACAGGTGCAGGATTAGGCGGAGTTGTATTAAGTCTTTGCAAAAAGGAAGATACCCCTACCATAAAAAAGGCATTACAAAACTGGCTTTGCTCGGATGAGTATGCACAACTTTTAAACCGCCCATCACCACTCTCACCTGAAGAATCTGAAAAATCTATGTTTGTCCATAACTCCACTCAAGGGGCAAATGTAATACCTGCTCCGAATTTATCTCTTGTTCACTAAAAATGATTTAATCCCTTCGACAACATACGCTACCTCTTCAGGAGTCATTTCGGGATAGATAGGTAACGCCAACACCTCCTGAGAGGCTTTTTCTGCTTGCGGATATTTTTCCTGTGATGAAGCAAATGGACGGAAGCAGGGTTGCAGATGAATTGGAATGGGATAAAACACAGCCGTAGAAATACCTCGCTCCTGAAGAAACTGCCGTGCCTTATCACGGTCAGGAATACGAATAACATATTGATGATATATAGCATAACTACCTTCCCGTTCCACAGGAAGTTGCAATTCCGAAATTTCTTTCAAATGTTCCGTATAATAACGGGCTATCTCCCTTCGTTTCTCATTCCATTCCTGCAAATAACGAAGTTTTACACTTAATATACCTGCCTGTAATGTATGTAAATGGCTGTTATAACCAATGCACTCATGCTCATAAGTCTTTTTAGAGCCATGACAACGCAATAACAAAATTCGTTCTGCTATTTGTTTATCATTTGTCGTAATCAATCCCCCTTCTCCCATAGCTCCTAAATTTTTTGTCGGGTAAAAACTAAAAGCACCTGCATCACCCCAATTGCCTGCCTTTTTTTCAAATAAATGGGCTCCCATGGCTTGGGCAGAATCCTCAAGAATAGAAAGGGAATATCGTTTCGCTAAACTTACAAAAGCTCCCATGTCTACACATTGACCATACAAATGAACAGGAAGTAAAATTTTCGTTCGCTCGGAAATTTTCTTTTCTACTTCTTGGGGATTTAAATGATAGGTATCAGGTTCAATATCTGCAAACACAGGGATACCTCCCGCCAACACAATGCTACTGGCAGTAGCGATAAAAGAAAACGGTGTAGTAATTACCTCATCACCCGATTGTAAACCTAAAGCCTTTAATCCAATTACCAGTGCATCCGTTCCCGAGCCCACACCTATAGCATAAGAACATTGAATAAACGCCTTTACCTCTTCCTCAAACCGTGCAAGAACATTACCCCCCCGAAATTGTTGTGTTTCCAGAACCTCCTCTATGGCTTTTAAAATCTCTTCTTTCATGTGTCTATATTGAGCCTTTAAGTTTAACATCGGAACTTGCATAAAACAAAACTATCCTCCATTTGCCAATAATAGAATTCCTAGGAGAGATATCTCATGAAACAAAACATATATATAGAGCAAATACATGTCTACCTTCTCCCCTTTTATTACTAAAAAGCATTTATTAAAATTTTCAATTCATTTTTAATAAATAAAAGAATAGAGACGATTACATTTTTTGCATACTATTCAAGAAATCAGCGTTGTTCTTTGTTTTCTTTAACTTTTCAATCAGCAATTCTGTTGCTTCAACAGTATCCAGCGGACTTAATACACGCAGTAATAACCAAATTTTTTCAAGGTCTTCTTTAGCAATAAGCAATTCTTCTTTTCGTGTCCGTGAAAGCATCACATTAATTGCTGGGAATATCCGTTTTTCCATCAAACGACGATCTAAATGGATTTCCATATTCCCCGTGCCTTTAAATTCTTCAAAGATAACATCGTCCATACGACTGCCTGTATCAATTAATGCGGTGGAAAGGATAGTTAAACTTCCACCTTCTTCTACCTTTCTTGCAGCACCGAAAAACCGTTTCGGTTTTTGTAATGCGTTGGCTTCAATACCACCCGATAACACTTTTCCGCTGGATGGCACAAGCACATTATAGGCACGGGCAAGGCGTGTCATTGAGTCCAACAAAATTACCACATCTTTTTTATGCTCCACAAGTCGTTTGGCTTTGTTCAAAACCATCTCTGCCACCTGAACATGCCTATCCGGGGGCTCATCGAAAGTAGATGCAATAACTTCCGCAGCAACGGAACGCCTCATATCCGTAACTTCTTCAGGTCTTTCATCAATAAGCAATACAATAATAGTAACCTCCGGATGATTTTTGGTAATACTATTAGCTATTTTCTGCAGCAAAACGGTTTTCCCGGTAAATGGTGCGGCAACAATAAGCCCGCGTTGTCCTTTGCCGATAGGGGAAATAAGGTCCATAATCCGCATGGCTATTTCATCCGAGGTCGTTTCAAGATAGAACCGTTCATTGGGATGAAGGGGAGTTAAACTATCAAAAAGCAATCGCTGATGAGCAATTTCGGGAGGGTCCCCATTTACAGATTCTACCTTCAACAGAGCAAAATACCGTTCCCCTTCTTTCGGTGGGCGAACATGCCCACGGATAGTATCCCCCGTCCACAATCCAAATTTGCGTATCTGAGACGGGGACACATATATATCATCCGGTCCCGGAAGATATGAAGCATCCGGAGAACGCAAAAAACCATAATTATCAGGCAATATTTCCAGTGTCCCTTCACCAACAACAGAACCGGAATGCTCAAAACTTTTTTGTAAAATCTTGAAGATAAGGTCTTGTTTTTTTAGTGAACCTGGGTCATCAATTGCCAAATTTCCCGCTATTTCACTTAATTGAGGGACAGACATCTTTTTCAAATCTGCAATCGAAATTTCAGGTCCGTCTGTCCGAATTTCATCAAATTCCTCTTCTGCCACATCCAGCACAGGAGGCCTTTTCGTTGGATTTTGATGATTGTTTCGATTGTTCCGATTGTTTCGGACATTTCGGTTTGAATTTTGATGAGAGTTTGAACGATGTGAGTAAGTCTTTTTGTTGCCCATAGTTCCAAACTTCCGTTGTTCATGTTGTTTGTTGTTTACTGTTGTTCGATAATCATTCATAAAAAATTCCTTATTTTCTAATAGCGAAAGACACATTCGCTATTATTTCCAAATCTTACATATACTAATGAGCATCAGCCCAATTATCACCCAAACCAATATCTACTTTTAGAGGAACCCGCAGGGAAACAACTTTCTCCATAAGAGATTTTACCTGACAGGCAGTCTCTTCTGCTGATTTTTTGGGAACCTCTATTAGCAATTCATCGTGAACCTGAAGTAAGAGATAGGCTCCTACCTCTCTCAAATATCGGTCTACTTCTATCATTGCTTTCTTAATAATATCCGCAGCACTCCCCTGTACCGGTGTATTCACAGCCATTCGCTCCGCCGATTTGCGAACAACCTGATTGGAACTGTCCAGACCCGACAAATACCGCCGCCGATTAAACAATGTTGTTGTAAAACCTCTATTCTTGGCTTCTTCTATCGTCTTATCTAACCATTCTTTTACCTGTGCAAAACGGTTGAAATAAGACTCAATAAATTTACTTGCTTCGGAGGTGCTAAAACCAACGGCTTTGGATAAACCGTAGGGTGTCATACCATAGATAACACCGAAATTAATCGCTTTGGCTTGTCTTCGTTGTTCGTCCGTTACTTTTTCAAAAGGAATGCCAAATACTTTCGACGCCGTTTCCCGATGAATATCTAAGTCATTATAAAATGCCTCGCAAAGAATGGGGTCTTCGGAAAGATGTGCCAATATCCGCAATTCAATTTGAGAATAATCCGCTGAAATCAATGTCCAATTGCTATCGGTAGCCACAAAACCCTCGCGTATCCGCTTCCCATATTCCGTACGGATGGGAATATTCTGTAAATTGGGGTCGCTACTGGAAAGCCTACCTGTTGCCACCACTGTTTGATTAAAATTGGTGTGGATACGACCTGTTTTCGGATTTACCAGTTTTGGCAATGTTTCTATATATGTATTTAATAACTTCTGAAGAGTTCGATATTCGATAATAACGGCTGGCAATGGATGGACTATGGCTAATTCTTCCAGCACTTCCATATCGGTAGAGGAACCGGTTTTCGTTTTCCGAATAGGTTTTAAACCTAACTTTTCAAATAAAACCGCCTGCAACTGTTTTGGAGAATTAATATTAAATTCCATTCCCGCCTGTTTATAAATCTCCTGCTCTAAATAAGCAATCCGCGATTGTAGTTCCTTTTCCAACTCCTGAAATACTTTAGAATTGATAGCAATACCCCGCTCTTCCATTCGGGCTAAAACAGAAATGAGGGGCTGTTCAATCTCTTGATATAAAGCCTCTAATGAATGCTCTCTCAATTTTTCTTTGAATATAGGATATAAAAGTTGTATCATTTCCGCTCTTTGGCAAACTTTCCCAACATCAATTTCTGAAATATCTCCCCCAACAGAAGTATCGGATTTTTCAAGGGACAAAACATAATCGCTTAAAAATCGTTCTGCAATCTTTTCAAGCGAATGATGTGTAAAATCTGTATCTGTTAGGTAGGAGGCAACCATTATATCCATTTCGGCCCCTTGAAAGTCAATACCATTCTTATGAAATATTTGGATGGATTTTTTCAAATCAAACCCCAGTTTTCTTAAATTGTTATTTTCAATTATTACTTTGACTGCTCTTTGCAGTTCATCAAAATTGAATTCACTAAATTCTTTTTTTATATTTTTGAAGGGAATAAAATAATTTTCTTTTTCTTTGAGGGAAATTGCAATACCTACTAACTGCTCTGTTAGTATACCATCATTTACAGTAGCAAGGTCAAATGAAAAACAACCTGCTTTCTCAATTTTTTCGGATACGCTGTTTAATAAGTCCATATCCTTAACAATAGTATAACATAATTTTATTTCTTGTGCCGTTTTTTTCTCCGCCTCATTTAAATTTAATTCCCGCACCAAAGACATAAAGGAAAGATATAACAACTCATTTCTGAGTATCTCCTTATCTATAGGTTTCCGTTTCAATGTATCCAGAGTTATATTCAACGGCACATCTTTTCGCAAAGTCAGCAATTTTCGGCAAGAAAAAGTCTGCTCTTTTTTCTCTATCAATGAATTTTTAACTTTACCGGATACCTTTTCTATATTTTCATAAAGATTTTCAAGGGAACCATATTGTTCCATAAGTTTCTTGGCTGTTTTATCGCCAATGCCCGGAACACCGGGAACATTATCTGCAGTATCACCAATAAGTGCAAGTGCATCCGGAACATGGAGCGGGTCTGTTCCAAACCGTGCCCGAACTTCTACTTCTGAATACCATTGGCCCTTTTCTCCATGTGTAGGGTCAAACATTCTCGTATGCGGACCTATCAACTGCATAAGGTCCTTATCCGAAGAAACAATTACTACTTCAAAATCTTCTGCCTGAACCTTCTCGGCTATCGTTGCAATAACATCATCTGCTTCAAAACCCTGCACAAAAAGTAGGGGAATATTCAAGCACTCTGCTAAATGGATTGCCATCGGTATCTGGTCTAAAAATTCCTTTGGAGGCTCCGGTCTATTGGCTTTGTACTGAGGAAATTCCTCTTCACGAAAGGTCTTCCCTGGTGCATCAAAAGCAATGGCTACATAATCAGGTTCATGCTCCCGCAAAACTTTCAATAACGCCCGTGCAAAACCATAAACCGCATTGGTAAGCTTCCCGTCCTTATTTTTCAAAGGTGCCTGGATAGCAAAAAAAGAACGAAACAGAAAGCCCATTCCATCAAAAAGATACAACTTTTTTTGCTTCGGGATTTGTTGCTGATATGAAAATAAATCTACCTCTGTCATTAAAGAGCCTTCTTCTCATTTGGCAATTCAGACATTACTTCTCACCTATAAATTATAGAATACAGTCTTTCCTTTCAATTAGGAATTATTTTGAGGGACTTATGCCCAGTGTTCTTAAAATTTCAATCGCTGTCTGTTTCCCTGCTCCGGGGGAACCTAATTTTTCCCTTAACTGTTTAAAATCATATATCATATTCCCCCTCAAAGTCGAATTTTGGATAAGAGAAACCAATTGGGAATATATATTCAATGGAGTGGCACTGTTCTGGATAAGTTCGGGAACGACCTCTCGCCCCATGAATATATTAACAATACCTATATACTCAATTTTCACAAGACACCGCGCTATGTAATAAGTTAGCGGGTGAGTGCGGTAAATAAGAACAAAAGGCATTCCATAAAGTGCCGATTCCAGAGTTGCCGTTCCAGAAGATACAATGCCCGCATGTGATTTTTGCAATACCTGCTCTATCCCTCCTTCATAAATTTCGATGGGAAAATCGCCCGATATATTTCTAATAAGTTCCGCACAATTCCTGTTGAAAGCAGGCACAAGGAATTTTGTGTGCGGATAGGTAGATAAGAATTGTTTCGCTGTTTCCAGCATGACAGGAAAATTCCTCTTTATTTCCTGAGGTCTACTACCGGGCAATAAACCGATTGCATATGGTGGCGTATAATCCAGTTCCGTTCTCATTGTTGGTATTTTATCTATCAGGGGATGTCCCACATAAACACACTCTACGCCTTCTTTTTCATATATCGGCACTTCAAACGGGAAAATAACCAACACTTTTTTCACCCATTGGGCGATTTTCTTTACCCGATTTTTTTTCCATGCCCATACCTGGGGACTGATGTAATAGATAATAGGGATATTCAACTCCTTTATCATAGGTGCGATATGTAAATTAAAGCCGGGATAGTCCACCAAAACAACCCCTATGGGCTTATATTCCTTAATCCAATCTATTGTGTTTTTCATCAATTGCTTTATATCCCCTAAATGTTTCACAACCTCCACAAAACCCATAACCGCATTGGTGCATAAATCATGGAGCAATACGAACCCTTCCTTTTCCATATTTTGCCCCCCTAAACCGACATGTCTTATTTTCGGCGTCAATTGACGCAGTTCTCGTATAACATTGGCACAATGCAAATCAGCAGATGGATCTCCTACTACCCAGAAAATCGTGTTCACTTATCACTCCGTATTTGTTCAACAATTTGACAGGAAAGTTCCAGAGCCCTTAAACCCTCTTCTCCTGAAACTTCAGGAGGGGTTCCGTTGCGAACAGCAGAAACAAACGACTTTATCTCTGCCAGCAAAGGCTCTTCATTAGACACTTGAATAGGTGTAATCTCTATAAACTCCATCGGATTGCTATTCGGCGGAATATCTCCTTCCTTTTTGCGATACACAAGCAAACTTTGGGAACTATAATCCGTCGAAACATATTCTCGGTCTGAGAATATGCGTATTTTCCTCATTCGGTCCATAGAAACACGGCTTGCCGTTAAATTGGCAACACAACCCGACTGAAATCGCAATCGCACATTAGCAATATCCTCCGAATCGGAAAAAACAGATACACCTACAGCATCCATAGACACAACAGCACTACGGGTAAGGGTTAAAATAATATCTATATCATGTATCATCAAATCATGAACAACACTAACATCCGTGCCTCTTCCCGGAAAAGGACTTAAACGATGGCACTCAATAAATCGCGAACAGTTTATTAAATTAAATAAAGCACGGACAGCACCATTAAACCTTTCCACATGCCCTACCTGCAAGATGCGATTACACTTTCGGGCTACATCAACCATCTTTTTTCCCTCTTCTACTGTTGCCGAAATGGGCTTTTCGACCAATACATGGACACCTGCCTCTATTAAGGGTATAACCACCTCTGCATGCGTAGATGTAGGCGTTACCACAGAAACAAGGTCTAACTTTTCCTTCAATATCTCCTCCATAGATGAAAAAACAGGGACTTGAAATTCGTTTTTTGCCTTTTCCCTGCGCTCTTCGGAAATATCAACAACGCCAACCAATTCCACATCCGCAAGGTTAGAATAAATACGGGTATGATGAAACCCCAAATATCCGTATCCAATAATCCCTGCTCGTAATTTTTCGTTTTGTTTAGTCATTATCATTTTTCCAGATTATATTTACTTCGTTTTTCTTTTTAACCCCAAAGTATTTTATCACATAGAAATAAGGTTTTATACCAATTCATCGCTGATAGGGTTAACCTGTGCCTCCTGAGGCGACAAAGGCCCTTTGGATAAACCACGCTTTGAATTTTTAATAAAATCAAGGATAATCTGCCGTTCTGGACTATCCTCAACCTGCTCCAGTATGGCTTCAACAGCCTGTTGTGTATTCAGATTTGAACGATAAAGCAACCGATACATCTGCCGGATTCGGCTGATGGCTTCGGAACTGAAACCCGCTCGTTGCAAACCGATTACATTAGGTCCAAAACATTGGGCAGGATAGCCTTCTGTAATCATATACGGCAGAACATCTTTCCCTACACGGGACATTGCACCTACAAAGGAATACTGCCCCACAGTGCAGAACTGGTGCACTCCACTTAATCCACCAATAGACGCATAATCCTCTACCGTCACATGCCCCGCAAGAGCAGAATTGTTCGCCATAATTACACGATTTCCTACATGGCAATCATGGGCAACATGCGTGCAAGCCATAAAAAGGCAATCATTGCCTATTCTTGTCGCTTTTTCTTCTCTATCATCTGCATATACCGTGCTCGAACTAATCGTTACAAACTCACGGAAAGTATTGTTATCGCCAATCAAGGTTTTCCCATATCGTCCCTTTACATGTTTTAAATCCTGCGGGGGAATTCCTATTTGTGCCCCAGCAAAACAATGATTATTTTTCCCCATTACCGTGCCAGAACCAATCACACAATAGGGACCAATTACGGAGTTATCACCTATTACAACATGGGCTTCAATAATTGCATAGGGTTGAATTTGAATATTTTTACCTAATTCTACTGATGGATGAATAATGGCTGTCGGATAAATACTCACACTTTTCCCTTTCTCTTTTGGTAGTATCCCATAATTATCTATCGCACAGGGATACCTATTTCAAATACACGATGGAATTCGTCAATATACAAACGGGCTATTTCAGGATTGTCAATAATTATAACATTTTCATCATTCCGTTTCTCCGCAGATTCGGTAAAATTATAACTTCCTGTCAAAACCCTATGTCCATCAAAAATCATAACCTTGTGATGCATGGTTTTAGGGTTCCCATCCCAGCGGACATCCATACCCACATTTCTTAAATACTCGTCCTTAGAAGCACTATTGCCCGCATTCCGTTTCTCAAATACCCCTTTAACAATCACTCCCCTATCCCGTGCTTGAATTAAACAGCTTGCAATAGCGGCTGAAGTAAATGAAAAAGCCATAAATTGAAGCGATTTTTGTGTATTTTGTATCTCTTCTATAATCTTTCTTTCCACTCCATCTTCCGGGGCAAACAGGTTCCATACAGTAGTCATATTATCAATATGTAGTAATACATATTTTGTATTTCGCGGAGATTTCATGCCATAGAGATGATTAAAAAACATTTCCTGAAATTCATTAAGATAATTTTCTGCAAGTTGCGGAGATTGAATTAAGACACTATTGTTGTTATTAAGAAAAAGGCAGTTGTAAGTCATATTCGTTGAGCCTGTCCATACAGAAGATACATCTACTACAAAAAATTTGTCGTGCATAAGTGCGGAGTTATTATCCTCAACCACAGGAATACCTGCCGATTTACATTTCAAGATGCCTTCATGCTGACAATTATCCCGTTCCACGACTATCTTTACATCAACCCCCTGCTGAAATTTATGTATAAGCAATTCCACAATAGGTTCATAATCAAGGTCATATATTGCACCATAAATACTTTTCCTCGCTGAATTCAAAAAATCCATGAGTTCCGAAATAATCTCTACTTCTCCCCCTTTTTGCCCTGGGGATGTAAAGTAAACAGAAATAAGATGGCTTTTCCAATTTAAAGACGGTTCCTGCCTCTTTTTATGTTCTGCAGAATTATTAATGGAAGAAAAACTACGGTCCTGCACCTCCAGAGCCAGAAGAAATAAAACAGCAACAAAAGCACAAAACAAAAAACTAAAAAACAGAATTACAAAAGATTTTCTTTTCATTCTACATCTCTTCTAATAACCATAACTATTGTACATCATCTGAATTCCTATTAAAACCTTTATCCTGTTTTCGATGGAGGGTCGGATTTTTCAGAATGATGGTGTATCAGAGCATTTAAAAAGGCGCTTCGAGTTTGGGAACCTATTTTTTCACCGGAATAACCGTCGAGGAGACGAACATCTAAAGAGTGTAAAGTCCGTGCAAAATAACAAGCCCATATAGGGGTGTAAACCAATAGTATGATTTCGGGTATAACTGTTTCAGGGGCCGGTTGCAATCTACGCTGGCGTAGCAACTGTTGCATCAGTCCATACCGAGCAATGCTCTTTACCTCGTCCAATAGAATAGATGGTTTAATCCATAATTGAAAATCTGCTGTAGGGGTTTGTTGTATTTCCTTCATTCGCTCAAATCGTGCAATTGTTTTCGTCCATGCATCTACAGCAATGAATATTTCCTGCGTCTTTTCAGCCCCCGATTGCAGGAAAAATCGGACAATATACAAGGGCCAGGCAACCAATTCATACTTAGGCAAGTCCTGTATGGGTAGGGTTGTAGCCTTGCCTGTTAATGGTAAAAAAATCTTACTTATTTGAATTCGATAGCGATAAAAAAGGGGAACAGACAGCCGTAAAGGGACTTCTTTTTGTGTATAACGAAGAGGTATATATCCTGAAGGAATTATATCGTTCACGACCAGAGTCTTTTCTTCATAGCCCAGCCATAAAGAATAGATGCAATACCGATACCTGTCATAACAACACCACAAATAAAATTGACAACTGCAGGTCGGTAATCACCTTCTTGCATAGAGTAATATGTCCCTAAAATAACCGGCAAACCTAATGCCACTACAAAAAAACCCATCACAATATACAACTCCGCATCTCTATGCTCTAATTGAACCCCTTTATTTCTTTCATCATCAATACGGTGCATTTCACCGCGTTCTTGAATATTTATGTTTTTTTCTTCATCTGCCATATTAAAATCTCCTAAATTAGAAGTAGAAATATACAATTATGTGAGGAAGCATGGAAATAATCGTCCAGAACCTTAAATCTGTCCATACAGTTTTATTTTTTCTACCTAAGTTGACATATTCTTTCGGCATCCCAAACCATACCCAGAGCATCGTGCCAATAAATAATCCCAAAGCACATATTTTTGCCCAAGGCTGATAAGTACGTTCCAAAAATGTTGTAATGGGTCTGAAAATAGGTCTTATAATAGGGTCAAATGTCCTGCCCAGTCCATCTAAAAATGCTAACCAACCATCTACAACCTTATCTGCAAAATGAAATATAAAAGAAACATCTGCTTTGGGAATATCCACATCTTTGAAAGTATTTTCATTTGTTTGTGCAAATGCCCCTATAGAAAACAGGGGGCAAATTATAGAAACAAAAAGTATAAAAAATATGACTTTTGTATAAACATTCATTATTGAACCCTTTCCGATAATGCTTCTTGTGCTTTTATATCCTGAACAACAGAACCCCAGACCAAACCACGAATTTTCTCTTCGGATTCCGGCGGGGTTAGAAGGCTAACTATAACTGTAACAATGATTGAGAAAACAAAGGACCACATGGAAACAAATAGGAACGGGTCTTCCGCAGGGAATAAATTAGGAACACACCACAAAACAAAGCAGAAGAAAACACCCGATAACAAACCTATCAATCCGCCCCAACCTGTAGCACGCTTCCACATAATTCCGAGCAATAAAACAGCCAGTGAGGGACCTTGAAATAGAGACAATATAGTTTGAATAAAATTATAAATTCCACCTACTCGTGAAATCTGTTCTGCAAAAGTGGCACTACTTATGATAAGAAATAAAGTAAAACCGCGTCCTACATATAGAGCCTGCTTTTCATCCAATGATTTCTTCATTCCCAAGGTCCAGAGTTTATTGAAAATATCTGTAACAAATATAGTAGAAGCAGAACTAAGAGTGCCAGAAATACTGGACATCAACGCAGCAAAAAGAGCCGCAAACATAAGCCCCCGTAGTCCCGGTGGTAACATCATCCGTATCATGGTAGGGATAACTTTATCCTGTTCATGCAATATAATGTTCCTTTCATGTAAGTAAACAATAGCACAAAGTCCAGGCAGGGCTACCATCAACGGAATAAAAGATTTCAGAAAACCTCCCATAAGCATACCCGCTTTAGCATCCCATTCAGAACGGGCACCCAATGTCCTGTGAACAATGGCTTGATTTCCACTCATATACGCAATAGCAAGGACGATACCCAGACCGAAAACAATCCCTGTCCATGGGAAAGGATTTTCAGTACTATTCGGCAGAAGGATTGTAAAATGATTGGCATATTCAGGTCCAAGCGACTCTATTTTGGCTCTCATAACACTCCATCCACCAACTTCCCAGAGACTTAACGCTAATAAACCTAAACCGCCAACATACATCACGATTAACTGAACCACATCGGTCATCACCACGGCAGATAAGCCCCCAGCAAATGTGTAAAAACCTGTTACACCTGCCATCACCCAAACTGTGTATATCGGTTTGTAGCCTAAAATCGTATAAACAAGGTCATCTGCCGTCGTCCATAACATTATCATCAGAGACAACAGCATTACAGAAGTCCAGATAAGAGCATTTATTACCTGAACCGCTGAATTATATCTTCTCCCTAAAAACTCGGGAATGGTAAACACACCCGAACGCCAGAAATAGGGAACGAATATAAATGCTGCAAATACCATAGCCGGCATAGAACCTAACCAGTCAAAATTGGCAGCAGACACTCCATATCTGTAAGCATTTCCAGCAACACCAACGAAATCTAAAGCCCCAATGTCGCTCACCACGATAGAAAAAGCAATCGCCCAGAAAGGGAGTGATTTACCAGAAATAAAAAAGTCTCCTGCATTCTCAACATACCGACTTGTGTAGGTGCCTAAAGCAAAACAGCCTACCATATAAACGCCGATAATCGTTAAATCTATCCAATGTAGTGTTACATACTCAACCAAGGCATGGCTCCTTCATAAAGGTTTACAATATTTTAAAAAAGATTTTAATACATTTGGCTCATTATCATACTATAATCAACCCTTCAATATCGAAAAAAGACCTGCAATATATCAAAAGAAACATTCTATACGATGGAATAACAAAGGAAACTATTTTTAATAACGATTATTCTTTTTATCCAATCACTGCTTAGAGAATTTATTCGATGTTGATTTTTTGGCTTTTGATATTTCATTACCTTATTCCCTTTTTATGGGATTGGTCGCTTTTGAGAATATTCTGCCCTATCTGGTCATGCTTGGCTTTTCCTTTGTTGTTTATTTAATTGAGTACCTATAGGAGATAAAGAATACATAGATTTTAGAGTCCTCATAATACCATAAAGGATACAAAAACACGAATGAAGAAGGAAAGAAAATCTCTTCCAACTTGACATACACTATTTTTTCTCTTTGTAGATTGGATTTCAATTGGTCAAAAAATTATCACCACGAATTACACAAATAGACACGAATAAAAACAAATGGAAAAAAATCTATCATCCATTATTTCATTTAATGAACGGAACCGTCCTCGCTTCGGGTATTTTTAATTGGATAAATCTTTCAACCACAAAAGATACAAAGATTTTGCACAGAGTTCACAATGTAGGAGCGAAATATGTTTCGCTCGCACCTTCTCTGTGGTTTTTGTGTGAAATTTCCTTCGTGTCCTCTGTGATTAATTCTTTTTTACTACGAAGAGCACAGAGCTCTTGCACAAAGTGTACAAAGATGAAAGATCCCGAAGCAGGGATGCTTCATCTACAATCTTCTTGTCCTTATAGTCTTGTCAGGGCATGGCATGCCATGCCCTTACGATTGGAAAGAAAGAAAGTATAAATCTGCTACCTATCTCCTATAGGTTATCAAATAGGATATCTCTACTAAAACGGAAAGGAAATTATAAATCTATTACCTATGTTCTATTACCTATGTTCTATAGAATTTATTTATTACGATATTTTGTTTTTAATATTTTAAATATAATTATTTTATATTTATTTGACAATATATAGATAATATTACTATAATACAATATATTATTAGATATATATTTAAAAATAAAAAATTATAATTGTTTTTTATATAAAAAATTATGGCGCAAGAACTAACCACTAAATCAGTATTATACGAAAGACAGTTAGATGCAAATTTTGCCAACCTAATACAATCGATGCCTGGAGGCGAAAATTTGAGAAGGTGTATTCAATGTGGGACTTGTAGTGCTACTTGCCCATTTTCCCATGTTATGGATTATACACCTCGCAAGATTATCTATTTAATTAGGGAAGGCTTTAAAGAAGAAGTCATGTCCAGTTTTACACCGTGGCTTTGTGCAAGTTGTTTTTCATGTAGAGTCCGCTGTCCAAAGGAAATTAAAATAACGGATTTAATGTATCTAATAAAGAGAGAAGCAATAAAGGATAACCATTATCCCCAAAAAGCACCTATTGTGCTTCTAACAAAAGAATCGGTGAAAATGATTCATAAAAACGGTAGAATTTCTGAAAGTTATTTAATGGGAATTGTTCTACTTAAAGTTAGTTTTCTAAAGTTGCTTCGCATGTCGGGTTTAGGATTAAAAATGCTGTTAACAGGTAGATTTACCTTAATCCCAGAAAAAATAAAAAGTCGTGGAGAACTAAAGAAAATATTAGCCTTCTCAAATAAAAAAGTAGAGGAAAACAGTAAATGAAATACTTTTACTATCCAGGTTGCTCTTTAAGAGGTATGGGAAAGGCATATGAAGAATCATGGTTAAAAGTGTGCCAAAAAATAGGTCTTCAATTAGAAGAAGTTAAAGATTGGAATTGTTGTGGTTCTACAACTTACCTTGGGTTCGATGAAATTAAATCATTAGTTTTGGTTTCAAGAAACCTTGCTATGTTAGAGAAAGAAGGGGGTAGTGAGGTTATTACACCCTGTATTGCTTGTTATTATCTCTTTAATAGGACAAATCATAATTTAAGGGACTATCCTCAATTAAAAACAGAAACAAATAAGATGTTACAAGAAGTAGGATTAACCTATTCTGGAAATGTCAAAGTTAGGCACCCTTTAGATATCTTAGTTAATGATGGCTGGATGGAGAAAATATCTCAAAACATAGAAAAGCGACTGGAGCGTTTTAAAGCTGTTTGTTATTATGGCTGTCAACTTCTCAGACCCTATTGCGAGTTTGATAACCCGAGCAATCCTAAAAATATGGATATATTAGTTGGCCTCACAGGAGTTGATGTTTTAGATTATCCATTAAAGACTAAATGTTGTGGAGCAATTATAACTTCAAATATTCCCGAAAAAGGACTTGAACTTGTTTATGTTTTATTAAAGGAAGCAAAGAAAAGAAATGCGGATTTTATCGTGGTTACATGTCCTTTATGTCAATTTAATTTAGAATTTCAGCAAGAAAAGATTATGAAAATATATGAGGAAGATATTGGGTTACCCATATTGTATTACACACAAGTTCTGGGGTTGGCAATGGGTCTCTCCTTAAAAGAGTTAGGAATTAGACGTTGTTTAACACTAACACCAGAATTTGAGCGAGCTTTAATATGAAAACAAATAACAAGGAAATACGAATCGGTTTTTATATCTGTCATTGTGGGACAAATATTGCAGGCGTAGTAGATGTAGACAAAGTAAGAGAGTTTATAGTGAAAAAAGATAATGTTGTGGTGTCACGTAACTACAAATATATGTGTTCTGACCCAGGTCAGGAGTTAATACAAAAAGATATTCAAGAACATAGGTTAAACAGAATTGTTGTGGCGTCCTGCTCGCCATTACTTCATGAAAAAACTTTTAGAAATACTTTAGAAAAAGCAGGTTTAAATCCATTCTATCTTCAAATGGTTAATGTTAGAGAACATGTAGCTTGGGTTCATTCAGATAATGAAAAAGCCACTGAAAAAGCAAAGGCTTTGTGCAATGCAGCAATAAATAGGGTTAGGCATAATAAACCTCTTGAGAAAAAAAGAGTATCATTTCACCAAGATGTTTTAATTATAGGAGGGGGTATTGCAGGCATACATTCTGCTTTGACATTAGCCTCTGGTGGCAAGAAGGTTTATCTCGTTGAGAAAAAGCCTACCATTGGTGGACACATGGCAATGTTCGACAAAACATTCCCTACTCTGGACTGTGCCGCTTGCATTTTAACTCCTAAAATGTCTGCCATTAAAGAAAATAAAAATATAATACTCTGGACCAATTCAGAAGTGATAAAGATAGAAGGATATGTGGGAAACTTCAAAGTTACGATTAAGAGAAATCCTCGATATGTTAGGGAAGATTTGTGTATAGGATGTGGGCAATGTGTAGAAAATTGTTTCTATAAAGAGGCAAAATTTCCCGATGAGTTTAATTTAGGCTTAAGCAAGCGAAAACCTATTTACATACCTTTTCCACAAGCCATACCCAATTCCGCCATAATTGATGATAAGACATGCATCCATTTCAAGACGGGAAAATGTAAACAGATGTGCCTATCTGCCTGTGAACGCAATGCTATTGATTTCAATCAAAAAGAAGAGTTAAGAGAAATTCAGGTTGGTGCTATTATTGTTGCCACCGGCTTCAAAACATACGATCCTATAAAGGAGCCCGAATATGGTTATGGAGTTTATCCTAATGTATATACTTCACTTGAAGTAGAAAGACTGATTAATGCGTCGGGTCCCACTGCCGGTGAGGTAATATTAAGAGATGGGACAAAACCCAAATCAATTGGTATTATTCATTGCATTGGTTCACGCAGTGAAAAAGCCAATAAATGGTGTTCTCGTGTTTGTTGTATGTACTCTTTGAAACTTGCCTATTTACTAAAAAAACATACTCATGCAGAAATTTACAATTTCTATATTGATATGCGTACCCCGGGTAAAATGTATGAAGAATTTTATGATAGGCTTTTAACAGAGGGGGTACATTTTATCCGTGGGAAGGTTGCCGAAGTAACAGATATTTCCCTTGTGAAGGAAGAAGAGGGAAAACTAATATTAAGAGTTGAAGATACTTTAGCAAGTGTCATTAGGAGAATCCCTGTAGATATGGTAGTTCTATCAGTAGGTTTGGAACCCTCCGAAGACACACAAAAACTCGCACATATATTAAACATAGGTCTTTCCGCTGAAGGCTTTTTCCAGGAAAGGCACCCTAAATTGGCTCCTGTCAGTACCTTTTCAGAGGGCATTTTTATTGCTGGATGTTGTCAAGGACCTAAAGACATCCCTGATACCGTAGCGCAAGCAGGTGCTTCTGCTGCGGAGGCAATGGCTATGATTGATGCAGGATATTTTGAAATAGAACCCATTACTGCTTATGTGCTGGATGAATTTTGTAGTGGATGTAAATCCTGCATTAATATTTGTCCTTACTCTGCTATTTCTTATGACGAATCGAAGAAAAAAGTATTTGTAAATGAGACTTTATGCAAAGGATGCGGTACTTGTAGTGCTACTTGTCCGAGTGGTGTTATGAAACAAAATCTTTTCGAGGATGAACAAATATTGAATGAAATTGAAGGACTTCTTGTGTATGAGTGAACAAAACTGGGAACCTAAAATCATTGCGTTTTTCTGTAATTGGTGTACTTATACCGCTGCAGACCTGGCAGGAGTATCTAAGTTATCCTATGCCCCCAATGTGAGGATAATTAGAGTAATGTGCTCAGGTAGAGTAGACCCTCAATTTGTATTGTCTGCCTTTGCGAATGGAGCCGACGGCGTTTTAATCGGGGGCTGTCACCCTGGAGATTGCCACTATAGCGAGGGAAATTATAAAACTCTCCGAAGAATCTCTTTGCTAAAGAAAATGTTAACTCAATTTGGAATTGAATATGATAGGGTGCGACTGGAATGGATATCCGGTGCAGAAGGTGAAAAGGTAAAGACTGTTATAAACGAAATGACAGACAAAATAAGAAAATTAGGACCACTAAATCTACCTGAAAAATTTATTACCTGGGATAGAGAATTAGAAAAACTAGACAGAGAGTCTGAATATATAAATTGAGGAAATAGAACAATGTCTTCAAAGCCGAAAGTAGCATTTTATTGGTGTGCTTCTTGTGGAGGTTGTGAAGAAGCAGTAGTTGATTTGGCAGAAGATATACTTGAAGTTGTAAAGTTAGTAGACATTGTATTTTGGCCAGTTGCCATGGACTTTAAAAAGAGAGATGTGGAAGCATTACCAGATAAATCAATTAATATTGCATTTATTAATGGGGCAATTCGAACCTCCGAACAAAAAGAAATTGCTCATTTATTGAGAGAAAAGTCCCATTTAATTGTAGCCTTTGGCTCTTGTGCCTGTTTTGGTGGCATTCCTGCTCTTGCTAACCTCTACAGTAAGTTTGAAGTTTTAAATGATGTTTATATTGAGTCTCCAACTGTTGATAACGATACTAAATTGCTCCCTCAAACTACATCTGCTGATAATAATGGAAAACAGTTAGAATTACCTAAATTTTATAACCAGGTAAGGGCTTTAGATGAGGTCATTTCGGTAGATTATTACCTGCCGGGTTGTGCTCCAACACCGAAATTAATAGCTAATGCTGTAAATACATTACTCGGTGGTAATTTGCCAGCTGCAGGTTCTACATTACTACCGGACATAGCCCTTTGTGAAGAATGCCCGAGAAAAGACTCTAAACCCACAGACCTTTCGATTACAGAATATAAAAGGATTTGTGAAAATCTTGTGGACTCTGAAAAATGTTTATTGGCTCAAGGGTTTCTATGCTTGGGTCCCGTAACTCGTGGTGGCTGCGAGGCTCTATGTATAAATGGAAATATGCCTTGTACAGGATGTACTGGTCCCACATCGAGAATAGTAGACTTTGGCGCAAAAGCAGTATCTATGTTTGCATCGTTGTCCAGTGGAAAAAACGAAGAGGAAATAGAGAAAAACTATGCACAAATAATAGACCCTGTAGGCACTTTTTATAGATATCATCTTTCAAAAAGTTTATTAAAAGGAAAACTTGAGAGGGGAATATAGAGTATGGAACAACAACTAAAAAGGAAAGTCTCTATTGACCCGATTACTCGTTTAGAAGGGCATGGAAGAATAGAAATATTTTTTGATGATAATAAAAATGTCGAAAAAGCATATTTACAGATTCCTGAGTTAAGAGGTTTTGAAAAATTTTGTGAAGGTAGACTTCCGGAAGATATGCCCCAAATAACTTCGAGAATTTGTGGTGTGTGTCCAACCGCACATCACATAGCAAGTGCAAAGACGCTTGATAAATTATTTAATGTAGAGTCTACTCCTACTGCGAAAAAAATAAGGGAACTCGTTTACAATGCATTTATGTTTGAAGACCATGCTCTTCACTTCTACATTCTCGGAGGTCCTGATTTTATTGTTGGCACCGGCGCACCAAAAGAATTAAGAAATGTAATTGGTGTAATTCAAAAAGTAGGAACTGATATTGCAAAACAACTAATTTCTATTCGAAAGAGAAATCGGGAACTTATTTCTTATTTAGGGGGTAAAGTAATACATCCCGTATTAGGTTTACCAGGTGGAGTGGCTAAAGGTATTGATGAAGATGAGTTATCAAAAATTAAGCAATTGGCTCAGGATAACTTAGAATTTGCCCTTTTTACTCTTGACACATTTAAGCGAATCATACTTGAAAACCACGAGTATTTAAATTTAGTTACTTCTCCGGCATATACTCATCAGACTTACTATATGGGGATGGTAGACTCTGGAAATAGAGTAAACTTTTACGACGGAATGATAAGGGTTGTAGACCCAAATGGAAAAGAGTATGTAAAATTCGACCCTCGGGAATACCGAAACCATATAGGTGAACATGTAGAGCCTTGGACATATATAAAGTTTTGCTATCTTAAAAATGTTGGTTGGAAAGGCTTCAAAGATGGCATAGACAGTGGAATTTATTGCGTAGCCCCACTTGGGCGATTAAACGCATGTGAAAGTATGGCTACTCCTAAGGCACAACAGGCTTATGAAGAGTATATAAAAACTTTAGGTAAACCGGTGCATTACACACTTGCTACTCATTGGGCACGGATTATTGAAATAATATATGCAAGCGAACGAATGATAGAACTTGTAAATGACCCTGAGATAACGGGAAAAGATTTGAGAAATATTCCTTCTAAAGTGGGAGAAATTGGAATTGCAGCAGTTGAAGCCCCTAGAGGCACTTTATTCCACCATTATGAAACAGACTCAAAAGGTTTACTTAGGAAAGTCAACCTCATCGTGGCTACACAAAATAACGCGGGGAGAATATCTCTTAGTATAGATAAATCTGCAAAGGAGTTAATGAAAAATGGGGATGGGAGTATTACTGAGGAACTGCTCAATAAAATAGAAATGGCTTTTAGAGCCTATGACCTCTGTTTTGGCTGTGCTACCCATTACCTTCCAAGCAAACTTCCTTTCATAATTATCCTGCGAAATTCGCAAGGAAAAATAATAAAGAGAATTTTCTAAAAAATCATTCCTTAATGTTTCAAAATTATAAACCTAAATAGGAGCGGTAAGAAAAAACAGCGCTTTTTACCTTCAATTCTCTGCTTTTACCTCTCCAATTCTATAAAAAATAAAACATAGGTAACAGGTTTATATTTTCTCGGATAATGAATCCAGTTTACATTCCCACTCAAACTTAAATAAAGAATAAAGTAGGTATTACCTATAATCTATAAAGATTCTTGTTATTTGATGTCTATCTGGACATCGGAGGGTGTAGTGATGAGAGACCAGAGCGTTTTCCAATCGGCGTTGATGTAGAAAATAGGTGCTAAATTCATGTTGGGCGTTGTTAAAAGTAATGAAACGGTTGCTTGATTATCCTTAAATCCTACGGTCAATTCTCCATTGGTAAACGGTTTCGGGTCTTCTTTTCCTAATAATTTTTCTAATTGCTTTTGAACGATACTAACATTCTGTAAATATAAAATTAATCGAAGAAGAACATCACGGTTAATGGTCAATCCCTCGGGACATAGAAGACTAAAATTCCCCTCGACAAGTTGTCCCTGCGTAAAATTTATATTTGCATCAAAATTACCATTAGCCCGTCCAGAAAGATTGACCCATGGAGGTTGAACTTCCGCAGTAAATTGAGACAAATCAACACCTGCATATTCACCCGCAATGTTCCCTATAAGTGAACCCTCTTTTTTCTGAACAATCCCTTGTGTATCCAATTTGCCTTTCCATAAATTTCCATTCATGCGGGTTATTTCTATTTCGGGAGGTAGGAATTTTAATCGCAAACTATTTTCTATTTGAGAAATCTTCACTTTCTGTAAGGCAATCTCATCTATTTTTATATCAACGGCTAAATCTGTATTCCTTAAATTTTGAGGCTGTAATTGTGATACAAAATTATTTACCTGTATTTGCCATGCAGGTATGCCCAATTTTGAGATATTCACATTCCATTCTATCTCTCCATTTTTGACCTGATTATCTTTATATTCAAAATTTTTCAAAGAGAGATAATAAGTTCCCTGGCTCTCTTGCGAAATTCCCCAATCCTGTAAATCGTTAAAAGTTCCTTTAACATCCAGATTTTGAATGTTTACAGCAAGGTTGGGGTTATCCGAAGTCAGGAGTATCCTGCCTTTTTGAATTTTTGCCAGTTCACAATTCTTAAATCCCAACATTAAATTCTCAATCTCAAATGTATAATCCGAAAAATCCCCAGTTATATCCGTATTAAAACATAAAGGAATTCCTTCTGGAAGCATATATCCACCTATGCCTAAACCTTCTCCAGAACCTGACCCCTGTATTTTAATTCTCAAACTTCCATTCCAATGAAGTTTCCCATGAAACTCCGCTTTGCCCGGAATATAAAAAGGAAGGAATTCCGAAGAAAGGGTCGAAAGATAAATTTTTGTTTTCATATCCCCTTCTAACGATACTGGAAACATATATAATTTGCAAGGATTTAATTCAAAATCAGTAGAATTCTCGGAGGAGAGCCGAAAAGCACCCACAACCGTTTCCAAGTTCTGAATTATTCCCTGAAAACCAAATTCCGACGGCACAATAGGTAGATATTCTTCATCCTCTTTTTCTGGTGATAACACCCCTTTGAATTGTAAGTCTACCTTATTCCATTCCTTCCCTTTTATATCCACTTCTATATCTGCAAGTGTTGTTTCTAATGCCTTCTTTACTAAGGAAGGAGTTAACAACTGTATAAATTTTGCTGGAAACTTCTCTGTTTGAATATGCGAAATAAAAGTGGTAAAAGGAATCCATTCAGCCGAAAAATGAATAGGATAGGAGAGGACATTCACATCACCCGACCATTTTATTTGGTTAGAACCCTTATTATCCGCAATAAATTTTACATCACTATTAAGTCGGATACTATCTATATTAGGAATTGATAGTTTCCCCTGAGTGTTCCCTTCCAGAACAGGTAAAATCCCTTGAAGCGCCAAAGAACATTCTACAGAAAAAGGCTCTATTTGTTTGAGTAATAGTGTATTGTATAAATAAGGGGATACCTCCTGAATAGTTTTCCCTTGTATAGTCCCACAAGAAAAATCTAAATAGGTATTCTGGTTAACATGATTATATTTCCAGTTCATCTTCCATACAGGGGCTTTATCGCTATTCATTACCACTTCGGTTGCTTTCTCATCTTCCTTGTATTGAGAATGGATATGTATTTCAGAAGTATATCGGAGCCATGGTTTTTCTTTATCACCTATTGTTAATGAAGAAAAGAACATTTCCCCGTTAATATTCTCAGGTATCCACCGAGCACCTTGATAATAAACACTACCCTGAAGATGGGATACCTGAATTTTTTGCCAGTCGACAGGTAAAGAAAACATAGAATAGATTAACGGCGACAAGGATTGAGATACATTTTCATCAAGGGACAAGGACATATCTTCTATATTCACTCTTTGCATAGAGTTATCAAAGTTTACTTTTCCCTGTGCAAGCATATAAGGTGCGAACTGGATATTCATTCCTATTTCTTGAGACTCCTTCTGGAGTTGGTAATGTATATCCACCGTACCTGTAAGCGATTCTTTCTGCCCATTATAGGTAACTTCCATAATAGCACCCGTAGAGGAAAGGGAAATAAGGTTTTGGGCTTTGTCAATAGTAAGTGGAATACCTGATACAAACAATGTCCTTTCGTGATTATTAACAAACATAGAAATATTCTTAACAAACAACTTTTGAGGTAGATAGGTAAAAAAAGATTGGAAATTAGGAACATTCGTTTCTTGATTGGTTTTCCTTTCTTCCTTCAGTTTATTTGAAAATGGAGATGTTGTATCAACATGAATATTACACGATTCAATGGAAACACATAACTTTTGTGGCTTTCTTAAAGATAATTGTATCTGAATATTTTGAAACTCTAAATCTGTGTTATAATCATTCAATTGAACAGAAATATTTTTTAGAGAAATATTAGGAAAAATAGAGAGACCTGATAACTTAATGAAAATATTTTTTGTGGGTTTAAAAGATACAGAGTCTTTTATTAAAAATAGTGACCAAACGCCGAAAACAGATATAATAATTATAGATAAGAAAACAACAATGCTGATGGCGGTATATTTTATTATTTGAATTAACTTTTTTCTCACGCTGTTTCCTTTAACAAGATATATTAATATAAACTATTATTAGTTATATTTTAATCACGAGTGCCTATGAAAAAGAAACCTTCAACAGAAAAAGAATCCCTATCAGAATTAGAAGAAGCAGAAAATTCTGAGGTAGATAATAGCGGAAGTTCCATAAATACTTCTTCCGAAAATACGCCATTTTCATCTAAATTGTATCGTGTGCTTTCTGTTCAACCTCAACAAGGACCTCATCAATCCCTTTTCCCAGCAATATTAGAACATCTTCCCGAATGCCACATTGACCGCGTATATTCTGTAAAAGAAGTGATGGACTATATAAAGGTCTTTGTGCCGGATTGTTTGATTATTGATTGCACTCTCGGAGATGAATCCTGTCTTACATTATGCCGGTATTGGAAAACCTCCCTAAACACTTCAAAAATCCCTATATTGCTTATTGTCAATTACGATATATCTACCTCACGTCGATGGGAATTGATGGCTGCGGGGATAGATGACTTTCTAATGTATCCTTGCGATATAACAGAATTGATAACCCGCATTCGTATCTTGCTACGAATGAAACAAGCAGAAGTGGGACTCTGGGAAACGAACCGTAGATTGATGGAACTGGCAGAAGAGCGGTCCCGTGCCTTGTTTGTATACGATTCTTTAAACCGCTTCTTATTAGATAATTGCAGTAATCCGGTATTAATCTTTGAGCTGAACGACAATATACGGGAAAGTCGTTTCCTGGATGCCAATAATTTTGTATTTCGAATGACCGGTTTTACACGCGAAGAGTTTCTCCAACTCCGCCTTCGGGATATCATTCCTAAAAATCGCATTGATGGAATACAGGGCAGAATTGAAACTATTCTCCAACATCAGCAGGTATCTTTTGAAACTGTAATTTTAGCCAAAGACGGCAGACAAATCCCGATAGAAGTTCAAGCACAGAGTTTTAATACAGACAACCAGCCCTGCATCATCGCCATAGGACAACCTTTAGAAGACACGCAAAGCATCACTTCAGAGCGTGTTTCTGAAAGTATTTCTCGCTATCGTATTTTAGCCGCACAAACCGGTATGATGATTTATGACTGCAACCTCCATTCGGGTAAAGTTAAATGGGGAGGAGCCGTAACTCAGGTAACAGGCTACCTCCTGCGAGAATTAGACACAATCAATTTACAACGATGGATGGACCATATCCATATTGAAGACCTACCGCGTGTCAAGGCACATATTGAAGTAGCAAAACAGGAGATTGGAAAATTTCGTGTAGAATACCGATTGCGACATAAAAGTGGTGATTATCGTTATGTAGAAGACCAGGGTGTTGTCCTACCTGATGCGACAGGCGAAGCCTACAGAATATTAGGTTCCATAAAAGATATAACCATCCAAAAACAGGAAGAAGAAGAACGCAGAAGGGCTGAACAACAGGTTCAACATTCACAGCGATTGGAAAGTTTAGGCGTTTTAGCAGGAGGAATTGCTCACGATTTTAACAATCTGTTAGCCGTTATCATCGGTCTAACAGACATGGCCATCAATGAAGTGCCTAAAAAAACACCTCTACACGAAGACCTGAAAGAGGTATTACAGGCGGCACATCGTGCAAAAGACCTTGTAAAGCAGATTCTAACATTTAGCCGACAAACCGGCGAAGAAAGCAGTCCTTTATATTTACATGTTATTGCACGGGAAGCCCTGAAACTCCTTAGAGCAACGACTTCACCTACCATTGATATTATTGATAATGTAGATGTTCATTCCGGAGCAATTATGGGCAATCCCTCACAAATACATCAAGTTGTAATGAATTACTGCACCAATGCCATTCAGGCAATGCCCAAAGGTGGAAAATTGGAAGTGGAAGTGAGGGATGTTACCTTAGATAGCGATGCTTCACAAATCCATCCCAAACTAAAACCTGGAGCCTATGTAAAATTAACCGTGCGCGATAACGGACATGGGATGGAACCCCCTATTTTAGAGCGTATCTTTGACCCTTTCTTCACTACAAAAAAGCCCGGCGAAGGAACCGGTATGGGATTAGCTGTTGTGCATGGTATCGTAACGGCACACGGAGGAACTATTATTGTAGAAAGCAAACCAGGAATGGGCTCCACTTTCTACACTTATTTCCCGCGAATTGACAATCCTATTGTTCTTGAGAAAAAGCAAGATGAAGAACCCTTAGAAGGACAAGAGCGTATCCTCTTTGTAGATGATGAAGAATCTGTTTGTAAATTAGGAAAAAGAGTACTAACCCAATGGGGATATAATGTTGAAGTATGCCAAAATGCCTTAGCTGCTTTAGCAGTCTTTACACAAAACCCGGACCGTTTTGACCTTGTCGTAACAGACCAAGCAATGCCCAAAATGTCCGGTGAAGTTTTAGCACGATGGGTTAAAGAACTTCGTCCCGATATACCTGTAATTCTCTTCACAGGTTTCAGCGGAGAATTCTCATCCGAAGAATTATCCCGTTTAGGAATTGACGAAATCGTGATGAAGCCCATCGTAGCCCGCGACCTTGCCCGTCGAATTCGAAAAGTCTTAGACCAACAAAAGAAAACTTTCTAAAATACAAATAAAAAACCCTTTGAAAAATCTTGGGGTATTAATTTTTCAAAGGGGATTAATTACACTAATATATCTAATGAATGATTGTCTTTTTCTGCCACTTTCGGGGTTTCAATTTTTACATCTTGTTCAGATGCAGGTGCTTGTTCGGATTTCTGTTCTTCCTGCTTCTTTTCTACCTTTTGCGGTAGGAGTGCTTGATTATTAGAAGGAATTACCTCAACCTCTAATGGCTTCTCTTCTTTGGGCAGAACCAATTCCCGCGGGATAAAAATGGAACCCGTTGGTATAATGGGAACAACACCTAACCCGATGGGAAGTTCTCCCTCTTCGTAGCGGGCAGAAGTTGCATTCTCATTCTTACGGACTGCAGGTTCTTCTAATTTCTGCTCTTTTCCTGTCAGCCCGCTTACTGGCTTTACAATCCCTGTTATTATATTTTCCATCATAATGTTCATAAGCCTCATCCTTGAGTTTTCTACATATCCTTCATCTATTTTATCGGCATAATTTATATAAACTTTAGCAAAATTTTTATAATTCCATATAATAATTGTTTTTAGTAAAACTTTTTTCTTTTAAATCGTTTATAATAGGTGTAGACAAAGAACAATTAAAAAAATATATGCTGGCACTTAATTATGTCTGTAGATTTAAGAAAATATGTAAAACCAACTACTGTTTGTGTATATCGTGAGCCTCTCTCTAAACATTCTGTAATCGAAAAGATAGCAGAACTCGCCTCTATCGGTAGTGAAAACTCTGAAACATTAAAACATTTTATCGCTGGAGCTTTACAGGCACGCGAGATGTTAGGTTCAACCGCATTGACCCGTGGGCTTGCCCTGCCCCATTGTAGAGTGGAGGGTATTAACGATTTCATTGTAGGTATACTTGTTTCACCCGAAGGCGTCGCTTATGGCTCTCTTGATGGAAAATTGAGCCGAGTATTTTTTTTCATCATCGCTCCAAAAGAAAATGTAGAAGAACATCTAAATATTATGTCCGAGATTGGTGCTTTTCTTAACAAAGAAGAAAATATCATATCGTTAGCGGAAAGCAGAGACAGTGAGACCCTGTATCAGAAATTTTTAAAACTCTGGGAAAAGTATACCGAAAATCTCATTTAAAGATGACTATGGATTGCGATTCAAATTCATGTAGCATCCAGAAAGATGTAGGCATAATTTCGGGTATCAAATCCCTGATGACACATCCCCATTCAAAATGTCCTACATGGAATGCTTTTCTGATTGCAATTGTTATATCTGTATTTGGGCAGGTAGTATATTTTGATTTTATCTATTATGATGATTATCTGTATACTGTCGCCAAAGCGGAAAAGGGAAGTGTATGGACATACTCTTTTTTATCGTGGGCTATGACCTCCACTGATGATGGTTTCTGGGCACCTATAACAAAAATATCTCATAGAATAGACACACATTTATTTGGTAATAAAGCAGGTGGACACCATGCGATAAATATTTTAATTCATATTATTAACTCACTCCTTTTGTGGAGATTTCTTTGTAAAATTACTGGGGACAGATTCGTGCAATTCCTATCTGTTTGCCTGTTCGCTATCCATCCAATGCGTGTAGAGACCGTATCATGGATAGCCAGCAGAAAAGACCTACTCTGCACTCTCTTTCTTCTTCTCATGTTGTTGGAATACATTAATTGGATAGAGACAAGAAAAAAGAAATTTTACCTGCTTTCTTTCCTTTTCTTTCTTTGTTCTGCTATGTCCAAACCTATAAGTATGGTTTTCCCTTTGTTTCTTCCTGTTATAGATTTCATGTTATTAAAGAAAGAAAATTTCCCTCTTATAAAAAAACTTCTATCTTATGTCCCCTTTTTTGTTTTTTCTTTATTCCTTATATTTATAACCATCCATTCGGAGCAGGAAGCAATTATACCTGTATCTATAACTATAAAAGAAAAAGTATCACGGATAATTGTTTCTTTATCTCTTTATTTCATCCTTACCTTTTTCCCTACAACTTTGCACATCCCTTATGGAGCCGAATATTACCCTTTTTTTGGTTATACCAAAGGTATTCCTGTATATGATAGGCTTGACATTGTTATAGTCTCTGCAATTGTAGTTTTGCTTTTCATTTCGACCTGGATTTTGATAAGAAAACAATACAAGAAAAACCTACTTTCACTTGCTTTTTTCTTATTGCCTCTGGTTCCTGTGATTGGATTTATTCCATTCGGAGACCATCTTATAGCAGACCGTTTTACATATATACCGCATATAGGCTTGTGTATATTAATCTGCACATTTCTATCCGAAGTTAAAATGAAAACCTATAAAATATCCAATATTATTTTGACCCTGATAGTTATCGTCTTTTCCGTGATTTCTATATCTTATGCTTCTGTATGGGAAAATAGTGAAAAACTTTTCAGAACTACTTTGAAGTATGAACCCAATAGCTATATAGCACTTTGTAATTTAGGTAGTTCATTAGTTAAACAGGGACGATATGTAGAAGCCATTCCACACCTACAAAAGGCGATAGAAATTTATCCTTTAAGAGCAGGGCCCTATAATGACCTTGCATCTTCCTATCTTTACTTAGGCAGATATAATGCGGCTCTTTCTCTATTCGAAAAATCACTGCAAATCTCTAATCAAGACCCAGAAATATATAGTAATATTGCTTTTCTCTTCTACAAAATGGACAATTATGAAATGTCAAAGGAGTATGCAGAAAAAGCCTTAAAAATGAACGCAGAACTGGTAAATGCAAAGAAGATACTTGAATTGCTAAAAAACAGGTGAGTTTAGTAATTTACTTTCTTTCTTCTTCTACACATTTATCGGCGGAAATTCCGGCTTTATTATTTCCTGACCCAATACCATCTCTATCATTCCAAACTTTTCATAGCGGAACTGTTCTGCGTGCTTATAACCAGGAACTTTCCCCTTCTCTGCGGTATAGTCCTTTACTGCATTTGCAATGATTTGATTTCTTACATCTCTATCTACATTCGCAAAACCTGATATATCAATACCTAATGTTTCCGCCTCCAACTTTATTGAATCAAATGTAAGTTCCATTTGTGTTTCGTGCTTTAACAAAGATTCTATTTTCTTATCAATACTATCTGTAATATCAACAAAGGTAAATGCATTCTCTGGCTTTTTAGCAAACCAATACGCTTCCGAAACAAAATGAGGTGGATAAATTCCTGGTGTCCCAAAGTTTGGATTGCTACTAAAAGATATAGCCTCGTATGTTGCCATTGCTGTAACTCTATGATCTGGATGGTCCTCTCCAGCAGCAAAAGGGTCCCAACTTAAAACTATATTCGCTTTTACTTCCCTTATCATATCTATAATAATATTTCTTATATGTTTTCTTGGTATATCTTCCAATTCTCCATCTATAAAATTACCAAACCTTACCTCCCTTAACCCAAGCACCTTACCTGCTTCAATCGCCTCCTCCTTTGACCTAATAATAATCTCACTTTCCTTTAATGTATATGTTCCCTTCCTATTGTCTGTTAATATGAGTTCATAAGCAGGAAAATTGTACTCCTTCATCCATCTATACACCGTCCCTGCACACATAAACTCCATATCATCTCCGTGAGCAACAACAACAAGAACCGTTTTCATATCTGCCAAACCTTCTTTTCAATTAAATTATTAACAATTTTTCCACAAACACTGTTAATAAATCAAAAAACAATCAAAAAATCATCTACAATATGCATAAATAAAGACTTATAAATAAAAAACTTAACTAAAATAAGTAGAGATTTTAATAAAGAAACAAATAAAACTAACTTTATTCACAAGTTTTCCACAAATACTATAATTTCACAGGCATTATAATATTTATATATCTCTCATCTCCTTCCGCCTCAGGAGTTAATGGCTTTATAACACAAGGACTACCTCCATCTTTCATAGACATTACTAATTTATCTGATGTTATATGGTCAACAATATCTACCAAATATTCAATGTTAAATCCTGTTTTAACTTCATCTCCTTCATATTCAACTTCTACTGTATCTGAAAATTCACCAACTTCTGGATTTTGAACCTCTATATCCATACGACCTTTCTGGACAAGAACCTTCACAGACATAAACTTCATCGCTTCCGCCCTCCTCAAAACGGATTTCCACTCCTCCGCCTTTATTATTACATGCTTACTATAATCCCTTGGTATAACAACTTCATAATTCGGGAATGTCCCTTCTATCAAACTACTTGTTAACCTTGTTTTATTAAACACAAATGATACCCTTGATTCACCATCAAACACCTTTATATCTCCTGTCCCATCCATCTGGCTCATTAGTTCCTTCACCGTCCTCTCCGGTATCGTTATACGAACATTCCTTTTTACAGGTACACATTCCCTTTCTCTCCTAAGACTCATTCTCTTCCCATCCGTTGCAACCACAGTAAGATTTCCACCATTTATCTCAAACAAAACCCCTGTCAACGCATATCTTGATTCCTCAGTACACACTGCAAACGCTACCTTACGAAACATATCCAACAACAATGACTCCGAAATAACTATAGGTTCCACATCATCTACAAACATTACAGGTGGAAATTCATCGGGAGGCATTGTTACATATTTCACTTCTGTCCGACCACTCTTAACTACTACTGAAGTTTCACTCATAGATTTAATAATCACATCACCTTTTGGTAAATTAGAAAGCAAATTCGAAAATAGATGAGCCCTTAATGTAACCCTTCCTTCTTCTTCTATCTCACATTCATCTAACTCTTGCTCAATAGTCATCCGTAAATCTGTGCTTGTTAATTTTAATAAACCATCTTCTGCAGTTATTAAAATAGAAGATAGAATTGGTAATGATGATTTTGCAGGAACTGCGTTTCTCACCTTTGATAATGCTTCATTTAATTTTTCCTGTTTTACTGTTATTTTCATATTTTTCCTCCAACAGTTACTTTCTTCTTCTTACTTCTTATTATATTTAAAAATATCGTAGTAGTAACAGTAGTATATGTTTATTTATGGATAACTATAAAAGATTATCCTTTTTTCATATTCAAAAGCAACTTTTTATTGTTGATATGTTATGAATTTTTTTGTTGATAAATTTATCTTTTCCACAAAAGTAAAAAATAAAAAATTTTCATGTTAGTATTTTGTTAATAAAAATAAAAAAATTCACAAGAAAGTAACAACTTTTCCATAGTAAATTATAGCCTTACAACTCTTAAAAATTCTTCAGGCGTAACAATACCTTCTTTAATTTTTTCTCTACAATGGTCTGCCATTGTTTTCATTTTTGCCGTTTGTGCAATAACTTCAGGAGTAGCACCTTCTGCAATTAACTTCCTAATTTGTGGTGTAATTTCTAATATTTCAAAAATCCCCGTTCTTCCTTTATATCCAGTGTGATAACAATTATTACATCCCTTACCGTGATACAAAGTTTTCACAGTTGTAGGCAATCCAACTTCTTTAAGTATGGAAGTGCTTGGTTTATAGGGAACTTTGCATTCTTCATAAATCTTCCTGACCAACCTTTGGGCAATAACTGCTGTTAATGCACTTGAAATGAGGTAGGAAGGTATCCCCATATTCCTTAACGTATTAATAGCATCAGGTGCATCGTTAGTATGAAGCGTGCTGAATACAAGATGCCCTGTCATTGCAGCTCTTATGGCTATGTGTGCTGTTTCCGTATCGCGTATTTCTCCCACGAGGATAACATCTACATCCTGTCTCAAAGCGGCTCTTAAAGTATTCGCAAATGTAACATTAATATCTGGGTCTATCTGAACCTGATTAATGCCAGATAACTGATATTCTACAGGGTCTTCCAGAGTAACGATACTTTCAGTCATAACATTCTTCTGGTTTAGCGCCGCATAGAGGGTTGTTGTTTTACCGCTCCCCGTAGGTCCTGTGACAAGTATCATGCCATAAGGTTGTGCAATAAGTTTTATAAGGCGGCTTTGTTCTTTCTCCGATATACCCAAGTCGCCAATCCCTGATAAAACAGCCGATTGGTCTAACAATCGCAATACAACACGCTCACCTAAAAATGTAGGTAATGTTGCAACTCTTATATCCAGTTCTCTTCCTTCAACTTCAAGGTTCATGTGTCCATCCTGTGGATGTCTTGTTTCTGTTATGTCAAGGTCAGAAAGTATTTTTACACGGGATACAACGGCGTTTTGCATAGAAGGAGGAATGCTCATAACATCGTGTAATATACCATCAATACGATAACGAACACGCATTTCGGGCTCCTGAGGGTCAAGATGAATATCCGTTGCCCCTGCTTTCACCGCACCTTCAAGAATTGTTTTCACCGTATTAATAGCAGATGTCCCGGATGCTTCTTTCGCTATCTGCTCAAATCTTTTATCTACTTCATTGCTTTTCACCTCAACCTTCTTTACTTTCACATCAGCATCCATAGCCTTATCCTTTCTCTTGGGTTCTTCTACTTTCTCCACTCTTTTTACTTCTTTCATTACAGGCTTCACATCTACATTATTGTTTTCATTAACCGATGTTATTCCTCGATACCACTTTTCTATAACAGCCGTCATATCCTCAACCGCTGTTAACATAGGGTAAATTCGTTTTCCGGTGAGTACAGATAAGTCCTTTGTCTTTTGAACATTCTGTGGTGTAGAGATAAGAACGCTCACTTTATCTCCTTCAACATATATAGGAAGTACTTGATAACGACGAGCCAGAGCCTCTGAAATCGTGTTCAATGCGGCAGGGTCTGGTTTTACCGTTCGTATATCCACATATTCAAGATTATGTTGTTTTGCAAGTGTTTTGCTTATATCTTCTCTGGTGACATACCCAAGTTCGAGAAGAATATTTCCTAACAAACGGTTCGTTCGCTTCTGCACCCGAAGTGCTTCCTCTAACTGCCCTTTTGTAATTACACCATCATCAAGAAGAGCCATACCTAAAGATTTATGCTTTTCTTGTGTATCCTTCGAATGCCATTCATAGCGGAGGACATCCTCAATAACCGAGAAGGTAACCTTTCCCATCTGAATAAGTTGTTTATGCCAGGGAACACCGCTGGTCTTTTCTCGTTCACGGACCCTTTCTAACTCCTCCTGAGTGATATACTCACCTTTTACAAGACCTTCTGCTATCCTGTTTTCGTTGTTTCTTTCATCGGACATATTTCCTGCTCCCACATGATTACAAAACAAATTTAATCATATCAATGGTTGTATTAAAAGAAATTATATATGCAATATACAAATTATAGAAGAAAAAAGTCAAGAATTTTTTTGTTATTATATTATCTTATTGCAAAACGGCATGAATAATCAGTAATATTCTTACAGAATTTTTATAAGGACTGGTAATGAAGATACTCGGAATTTCTGCATTTTATCATGACAGTGCCGCAGCATTACTTATTGATGGCGAAATTATCGCCGCTGCACAAGAGGAGCGGTTTACACGAAAGAAGCATGACCCGCGCTTTCCCAAAAATGCGATTGAATATTGCTTAAAAGAAGGAAATATTGGAATATCCAATATTGATTGTATCGCCTTTTACGATAAGCCTTTTCTAAAATTTGAACGATTGCTAATGACCTATCTCGGCACTGCTCCTGCGGGTATATCCTCTTTCTTTGTTCAAATGCCCTCGTGGCTTTCTGAAAAATTAAACATGCGAGGAACCATTCGAAGAGAATTGAATTATGAAGGAGAAATATTATTTTCAACACATCACCTATCCCATGCAGCGTCCGCATTTTATCCAAGTCCCTTCGAAGAAAGTGCTATCATCACTTTAGATGGCGTTGGAGAATGGGCGACATCTGCCTATGGTATCGGTCAGGGGAATAAGATAAAGTTATTAAAGGAAATTCGTTTTCCACATTCCTTAGGATTGCTTTATTCTGCCTTTACCTATTTTACAGGTTTCAAAGTAAATAGTGGCGAATATAAATTGATGGGGCTGGCTCCTTATGGAGAACCGAAGTATGTAGATGTGATAAAGAGAGAACTTGTGGATATACATGAGGATGGTTCGTTCCGCCTCAATCTGAAATATTTTGATTACTGTGCCGGTTTGAAAATGACTAACAATCGGTTTGCTAAACTTTTTGGTGGTCCTCCACGAAAGCCGGAATCAAAGATTACACAAAGGGAAATGGATTTAGCAAAATCCATACAAATCGTTACGGAAGAGATTGTCCTGAAAATTGCAAGACATGTGTATAAAGAAACAGGTTTGAAAAAGTTAGCCATGTCCGGCGGTGTTACACTTAATTGTGTGGCAAATGGTAGATTGTTGCGGGAAGGACCTTTTGAGGAAATCTGGATACAGCCCTGTGCCAGTGATGGAGGCAATGCGTTAGGTTGTGCTTTATTGGCGTGGCATCAAGTCTATGGCAAAGAACGCATAGCCCACTCACGCCGACAAAAAGCCAGTTACTTAGGTCCTTCGTTTTCCGATGAGGATATTGAAAAGTTCCTAAAAGAGGAAAACATTCCTTACGAAAAACTTTCAGAAAAAGAGATTGCAACACGCGTTGCTCAACTTATAGATGAAGGGAAGGTGGTGGGTTGGTTTCAGGGGCGAATGGAATTCGGTCCGCGTGCCTTGGGAGCAAGAAGTATTTTGGGTGATGCCCGTTCTCGGGAAATGCAATCTGTGCTAAATCTTAAAATAAAATTCCGTGAATCGTTTCGTCCGTTTGCTCCTACCGTATTATACGAACATGCCGATGAGTATTTTGAACTAAATGGCGTAGAAAGTCCGTATATGTTGTTGGTTGCGAATGTTCGAAAAGAACGCCTGCGTGAACTCACAGAGGAAGAAAAGAAAGCCACAGGATTTGATAAATTAAAGGTAATTCGTTCGGACATTCCTGCGGTTACACATGTGGATAATTCTGCTCGTATACAGACCATTCGCCGAGAAGACCATCCGCGATATTATGACATGATAAAAGCCTTTTATGAAAAAACAGGGTGTCCTGTTATTATCAATACCTCTTTTAATGTTCGGGGTGAACCTATCGTATGCACACCTAAAGAAGCATATACTTGCTTTATGAGAACCAATATGGATTACCTTTGCATGGGTTCATTCCTTCTGGATAAAACAAAACAAAAACCGTGGAAAGATGAAGTGGACTGGAAAAAAGAATTTGAATTGGATTAAGTAATATGGCTTTAAAGATGGATTATACCGACAAAAAAGAACAGCGTAAATTTGGTTTGCTTGTTGGTGCCGTTTTTATCATAATCGGTGCCTTACGCTGGGCTATTCATGGCTTTATTGGGATACCTTATATATGGTGGGGTATTGGAGGAACCTTAATTCTTTTAGGTATCCTCTTCCCGAAAATCCTGCAACCTGTTTTCTTCCTGTGGATGAAATTAGCAGAAGCATTAAACTGGGTAATGACACGGCTTTTTTTGTTGGTTACTTTTTATCTTGTCATCGCTCCCATAGGTATCCTTTATCGCTTGTTTAAAGAAGACCCTTTGAACCGCCAATGGCTTTCTAAGGATGAAACCTACTGGAATGAGGTGGAAATGCAACCTGAAAATATAGATGAATTTCGCAGGCAATTTTAATTTAACATACAACCTAACAGGATAGGAGGTACTATTATGGAACATATTGTTATTACATCAGGTATTCGCACGGCAATTGGTTCTTTCGGTGGAAGTTTAAAAGATTACCCGGCGCCTGACCTTGCAGGTCTCGTTGTAAAAGAAGCCCTTCAACGAAGTAAAGTAGAGCCGGATGCCGTCGGCGATGTGATTATTGGGCAATGCATGCAACGAACCGATGAATTACCGACAGGTAGGCTCGCTGCCTTGAAAGCAGGTTTGCCTATCCAGGTGCCCGGTGTTACCATCCAGCGGAACTGTGCATCAGGAATGCAAGCCATTGTTTACGCGGCACAGCAAATTATGCTTGGCGATATGGACATTGCTGTAGCAGGCGGTGTAGAAATTATGAGCCGTGTCCCTTATACTGTGGATAAAGCACGCTGGGGTATCCGCCTGCAGCATGCAACACTTGCAGATGGTGTTTGGGATGGACTTACGGATTCATGGAGCGGTCTTATTATGGGTCTGACCGCAGAAAATCTTGCAGAAAAGTATCATATTACCCGTGAGGAACAGGATACCATAGCGTTAAAATCCCACAATTGCGCTGAAAAAGCCATAAAGGAAGGAAAATTCAAGGAGGAAATTATCCCCGTCGAGATTAAAGGAAAAAAAGGAAGTGTTACCCTTTTCGAGCAGGATGAACATGTGCGTATGGGCTTAACAATAGAACAATTAGCCTCTCTAAAGCCTTCTTTTAAGAAAGATGGCACTGTTACTGCAGGCAATGCCTCTGGTATCAATGATGCCGCGTGTGCGGTTGTTCTAATGAGTGAAAAAGAAGCCAATCGCAGGGGATTGGAACCGTTAGGTCGGCTTGTTTCATATGCCGTAGCCGGGGTTGAACCGGAACTTATGGGATATGGTCCTGTGCCCGCTACAAAGAAGGCATTAGAAAAAGCAAAAATGAAATTAGATGATATTGAACTGATAGAACTAAACGAAGCCTTTGCGGCTCAATATCTCGCATGTGAAAAATTGTTAGGTCTAAATCGTGATATTACTAATGTAAATGGTTCGGGTATCGCTTTAGGTCATCCCGTTGGTTGTACCGGTGCCCGTATTGTATTGTCTTTGCTCAATGAAATGAAACGAAGAAACCTCAAATATGGTCTCGCTACATTATGCGTCGGTGGTGGTATGGGAATGACAACAATTTGGGCACGCGACTAAGTTAGTGTAATTAAAATATATCCATATTTATGAATAGATAGTAACACTACCCCTTATGCCTATGATTTCTTTTTAAAATGGGCATAACCTATTAAGGTTTGAGAAAATTTATTTTTACTTTATAATATACAATATCATTCAAAACATAAAAAATTTTGGAACGAAAATAGAAAATTTTCCATAACATATTATAAGTACATAATAATTAAAAAATGGAATTAGACTTATGAAAAACCTGCGAATTGTAGTATTTTTGTTCCTTTTTATCTGCGTCCTATCTTTATGGGTCGGTTGCACACGAACACGCATACCCCTTACAAAAATTGAAGTCCCTATGGTGGCTGTGCCTCTACCCGAATTGCCCTTACCCTTACCCAAAATACCCTTATTGATGAGTGGTGAAGGGGATTATCGGCTATTACCATGGAAAAAGGCGTTTTATAGGCTTTGTGACCAGATTGAACGCGAGTATCCATATACAGAGTGGAAAAATATAAATTGGGATGAGTTGCGGTCAAAATATTCGGAAAAAATAGCACAGGCAAAAGAAAAAAAGAACCGCGATGGCTACTATCTTGCCCTCCGTGAATTTATGTATTCCATACCCGATGCCAATGTCCGTATAGAGACCCATGAATCTATTCGTGCTTCGGTTATAGGTGGTGGTTATGGCTTTGCAATGACCAAAACTGAAGATGGGGAATACATTGTTTTTTATATCCACCCAAATAGTTACGCGGACAAAGCAGGTATGAAAATCGGTGCAAAACTTTTACAGTGGAATAACAAGCCGATAGAACAAGCCGTTCTGGAAACACCAGTTTTATGGGCAGATAATCCGCCAGCAACAAACGAAGGCAGATTATACGAGCAATGTAAACTTATGGGTAGGGCTCCGATAGATACAGAAGTAGAAGTGTCTTTTGTAAACCCCTCACAAACGGAACCTGTGGTGGCAAAATTAAAAGCACAAAAAGACGACTATGCTACCTTACAACTTCCTGTGTGGGATAAAGTTAGTGTTGGTCCAATGGATAGTCCATTACAGAAGAAAAAACTGGAAGAAACTTACGGCTATGTCCGTATTCTTTTCTTCTCTCCCAGTATCAACACCCCCTTTCCTGCACAAGCATTCCAAAAAATCGTTAGCGATTTTGTCCGTGATGGTGTGCCCGGTATTATCATAGACCTACGCGGAAATACAGGTGGTGACCCAGAATTAATTCCACGATTTGCAGGTTACTTCGTTGAGGAGGAAACCTTTTTACAAGACCTTGCTTTTTATAGCAAAAAGGAAAAGAGTTTTAAAGTAAGTCCAGGTGATAGGGTCGTTGTTAAACCATTTCCCATACGCTATCGGGGGAAGGTTGTTATCCTTGTTGATTATGGAACTGCAGGCTGTGCCGAAGGATTTGTTTCTGTTTTGAGTAAGCAAAAGAATGTCCAGATAATTGGAATGTGCCATACAAGAGGTGCGATGGGTGTTCCCGGCGGTGATGTGCGTATGCCCGATGGTATCACCGTTTCGTATCCAGTGGCTCGCTCGCTGGATAAAGATGGAAATGTCCAGATTGAAGCCAATGCAAAAGGTGAAGGTGGAATTGCTCCGACAATAAGAATTCCTATCAATACGGACAATTTACAGAAAATCTTTGTAGATAAAAAAGACATTGTATTAGAACAGGCAATAGAATATCTGAAGAACAATAAATAAAGGAATTTGTCTAAAACTCCAACTTGTCCAACAGGTCTAACACATCCAGCACCCCCTTAAAAAATTTGACAATAACCCTACCTATGTGCATTATAATAGAAAAAGACCCAAGGACCTGATATGGAGAAAATTCGGAACAACGGTTATGTCTGCTTAATTCTGATTATCTCAATTTCTCTTTTTCCCACAAATGTTTTTTCGGATGAAGCAAAACCCCAAACCGATGAAAAAACAAACGAATACTATCAGACCCTTTTGCAAGCAATAAATCTCATCAACTTTTCCCTCAATCGAATCTGTTCTACTTCAAGCATTTCTATGATAAAAGCAGAATATACCTATATCCTTAATAACATTGATTTAGATAAAGTTAATTTTCCTGAAGAAATAAAAAATACTTATCAAGAGATTATCAACTCCCTTTCCGAATTGAAAACCGCAAAAGGAAAACTATCAGAAGGAATAGACCTTTTAGAAAGGGAACACTATTTACGACTGGATAAACCGTCTTCTGAATTAGTGCATTCTTTGATTAATCTTCAAGAAATGAATAGGGATACCCGTCATTCCCTAATGAATTGTAGCAAAATACTATATTATCGCTGTTTGTTTGATAACCGTTTTTATAATTACGAATCGTGTAGTTACCCGCCTGATGAACTGAATGAAGAGTTTAGAAGAACTGTTTCAAGTGTTAAAAAAGAATGGATGGAAGTAATAAAACCTTATTTTTATAATCAAATTTTACCAAAATTACCCGATGCCTTGTTGGTAGAAGATAGAATGGTTCAGTTGCTTTTAAGGAATTTCTATGCAAAGGATTTTGGTTTATGTCTGCAATCGTTTAATGACATGCAAAAGACAGAAAAGGGGATAGTTCAAACACCCATTTATTGGTTGTTATATGCCTTTTCAGCCAGCACAGGGAAAAATAATGAAGTAACGGAAATATGTATGGATAAGTTTTTGGAATGTTACGAAAGCGTGTTGAAAAAAGATATCTTTCTTGAAGTTATTTATATTCGTAAGTTAGAACACCTCCTCCAAAAAAATCCAGAGTTAAAAGATGAAAGTATTAATCAAAAAATGCTGGCTATTGCAGAAAATGCCTATAAATATGTTAATGACAAAAACATACTTTATAAAATCTACTTAGCCGCAATATTTTACAGACTAAATAAGATGGAAAAAACTCAAGAAATATTATCAGGAATAAACCCGGAATTTGTAGATAAGGAAAATAGAGCTGAGTATGGATTTTATCAACTTGCCATGTATGATTTAAATCATGGTTATGATGTTTTTGACCATATGAGATTATTGGCAAAAATCCTGGAATGGGAACCTGTAAATCTTGAACAGTTAGAAGAAATAAAGGAGGCTAAAATTCCAGAAGCGTTTCTTTACTTAGGGCGTAAATATATCTATGGAAAGGAAAATAAAGACAGGGATAAAGGATTGGCATATATGGAAGAAGCCAGCGAGTTGGGAAGTGAAGAAGCAACCTCTTATCTCGCGTATAGATATATGTATGGTTATCTACCGGGAATGAAAAAAGACGAAAAGAAAGGTTTAGCATACTTTCAAAAGCTGGCAGAAAAAGGAGACCAGAAAGCCCTCTGCGAGATTGGTAGATGTTACTATATAGGAATTGCTGTTCCACAGGATTTTAATAAAGCAAAAGAATACTTTGAGAAATCTGGAAAAGATGGCAAATATTGGTTAGGATTGATGTATAGCAAAGGTGACGGTGTTCCACGAGATTATCAAAAAGCATACGAATGTTTTTATGATGTAATACGAGACGATCTTTCTTATGGTGGATATCAAAATCATTATAGTTCTTATAGTCATGAAGCAAATATGGCTATTGGAGATTTGTATTTTACCGGGAAAATTGATGTTGTAAATTACATAAAGGCTATGGAATATTATCAGAGAGCAAGTTCTCTCCCCGAAGCACAGGTAAAAATGGGTTACATTTACGAAAACGGCTATGAAATACAGAAGAGTTATACAAAAGCCAAAGAATGTTATGAAAAAGCAGGAAGTCAAGGAAATTTAGAAGCAATACTTCGTTTAGGCGATTTTTATCTTTATGGATTGGCAGGAAAAAAAGATTATGTATTATCTTATGCACATTATACACTGGTAATACGATTAGTAAATGAAGGAAGTGACCATCCACAAGCCAAAGAATTAGCCCAACAAGCAGAACAGACACGCAAAAAACTCCTACCCAATATCTGGAATTTCTGGTCAGGACTAACTCCCGAGGAAATCAAAGAAGCCGAAGAACTCGCCAACTCCTGGAAGCCCTACTCCATCCTCACAAGAAAAAAAATTAAGTGAGTATAAAATATCATTCACAAATAAGATAGAAAAATAAGGAAGTGAGAGCGTAAAATCTTTCGCCCCATTCCCCCCATTCGTCCCATAGTCCCCTATGTCCCATGTGTCTCATAGTCCCATTCGTCCCACAGTCCCATCAGTCCCATTCGTCCCATGGTCCCATTCGTCCCACAGTCCCATAGTCCCATTCGTCCCATATATACCAATGATCGAATATCTGTGGCTATTTTATTTTCGCCCACATTTGAGCAATAGCATTCAGGATAAGTTCCTCAATCTCTTCCTTCCATTTAGCAGGCATTTCATATTCCAATTGTGAAGTATCTCCTTCGTAGCCTCCTTCACGAATCACTCGCACAGAAGGGATATAACTCATCAGATCGTTAGAATAACCCAATACCATTGCATTCGGTTCTATCCGCTGTTTAACAGCAATAGCATAATCAACAACTACCTCTCCACCTAAGGCAATCACAGGAAAACCACCCATATTCCACACCTGTATCGGATATGGATACGAAGTTCTTAAAGGAATTCCCCGTTCCAATTTCTTCAACAAATAACGGGCAGAACGACGAATATATTCTGCTTTTTTTGTATCATCAGATATTTGTTGAAGTTCTTCTTTCGTCAAAGGCGTTTCTAACGGGAGAGTAACGGTTTCATAACTTGTTTTCAATGAAGGCGGTAATTCTTGAAGGTTATCTTCTATAGCACGAGTAACCGCTGCTGCAAGTTCCTTCCCATATTGTTGGGCTAAGGCGATTGTTCTTCGGGGTAATGGATTTATATCCGCACCACAACCCGCAACAAAAAGAGCCTTCGCTGTGGGATATGTTTGTTCTAAATCTATCTGTGCAAACCCCGGATAATCACCACACCACTGATAACCAGACAGAACAGTCGAATGACATGCGTAACCAAATACCATAGAGCGGATAGTATCATCAATAACATTCTTAACCACAAGTATAGGCACAGAATGGTCTACAGGACCTTTATAATCATAAGTAGTTTCAATTTCCGCCTCTTTATTATTCCGCCGATTAACAGCAAACCGAACTACACCACGCCCCATAAATAGTTTTGCAGGTTCTAAATGCTCCATGGCATTAACAATAGTATCCACAACTTTTCGTTCAAGTTCTTCTGTATATCGTTGAATTTTATCCAGATGCTCCGTGTCTTCGGAGATAATATACATAGCAATAAGCGAATCACCAACAATAGGACCGGAATGCGTATGCGAACTGTTCAAAAGTATATCCCCGGTGTCAAGACCTGTTTTTTCTTTTACTTGTTGCTTTATCCTCTGAGACATTTCTGCGGTAAAACCAAGTATATCACTGCTAACAATTACTGCCGTTTTTCCCGGTGCATCCTGTAAAGCCAGAGCCTTTACCCACAATGGATGTATCGCCCCTTCCGCAGGATGGTCACGCATTGCATAACCTGCCAGCCAAAGACCCGTAGGCGGTGTTATATCACATACAGCAATACCCGCTTTCCATACCTCATCAGCCGAACTGTTAAACAACCCCCCCAAAACAAACAGCAAAAACAGACAAAAAACTTTTCTCATAACGCAATCCTTATTAAAAATAATCTTAAAAACATACTTGAAATCTCTGAACAATCATAAACCACATAAGAATGATAATCAAAAATCTTTCATTATGTAAAAATAAAAAAGCAAAAAATTTTTCACCGCTACATTTCTCCTTCCGATATGGCACTTTCCTCCATTCGTTAATGATTAGAACCTTCTGCCATACCTTCTCCTTCGGGACAGGGTCCTGTGGATATTACGAGGGTTATTGGAGTTCCTGGTAAAACCTGTTGTCCAGCGGTTGGCGTCTGATTGACTACATTACCTTCGGGAACTGTATCACTACACTGTTGGATTAACATTTCTAAAATTAATCCAATTCCAACTAATCTGTATTCCGCTTCATTGTAATTTTTACCAACCACATTAGGGATAGAAATCATCTCTGAAAGGGGCCCACCTTGCCACCGCAAATAAGGATAACTTACTCCTTCAACTATTCCCCATACTTTGTCAAAATCCCAGCCTTTGTATGTTGCTTGCTGTTTCATCTCCATAGTAGTCTTGCCCATTTCACCACCGCCGATATGACTTTGCCCAGATGTCTCTATATCCCAATAAGACTGCGTAACTGTTCCTATATTGCGACCTATCACACCGCCAAAAAGCGATCTATTTAAAAAGCGACCCTTAGAGAAACACTGTTGAACTATAAAATGATTGAACCCAACCACTCCACCAAAGTCCATTACAATCTCACCTTTACGGCAAAGCATAGACACATTACACGCAGAATAACTTTGTGTAACTGTGCCTATATTATGCCCAACCAACCCACCAACTTCTTTATACCCTGATACAACACCTGTAGAATAGCATTGTGCCACTATACCACAATTCCAACCCGCTACTGTACCGACACTATTATCCCCTTTCACCCAAGCACTCTCCAATCCTAATTCTCGCACCGTTCCATCATATAAAATAATGCCAAATAAACCTGCATAGGACCTTTTTTGGCAAAGACGATTTATATAAAGGTTTCGTATAATATGTCCATGCCCATAAAACTTACCAAAAAACGGCCCTATCGGTTTAAACCCTTTTCCTCCATCCCAATTTTCTGTCTCAGTCGCATCTATATCCGCACACAAATGATATATCCCATTCCAGGGATAATCCCAATCTCTTCCTATTTTATTCAATTCCTTTAAACTACTTATATCCTTTATAACAACAGGCGGAGGACTTTTTGTAGGTCCAAGTGCTCTTAGGAAAGGATAACTCGCATTTTCTTCTATATTCCATACATTCTTGAAGTCCCAGTCTATATAAGTAGCCTGTTTTTTCATCTCTACTGTTGTTTTTCCTTCACCACCGGAAGAGATTTTCTGTCTCGATGTCACAATATCCCAATAACTCTTTTGAGCCAAAGAAATTTTGTCACCTCCTATCAACCCCCCAACATCATTATTAGCAAATGCATTACCTGCAGAATAACATTCTTTTACAACTCCAAAATTTTCTCCTATCAACCCCCCAACTTTTGCAGATCCCGATACATTACTTGTAGAATAACTTTGTATAACCATAACTCCATAATTATTCCCCACAAGACCACCAACATAGGATACCCCGGCAACAATTCCTGTAGAATAACATTGCTTAACTTCACCATAAAAAGTACAATCATTCTTCCCTATCAAGCCCCCAACATAAATAAAACCTACCACACTGCCAGAGAAATAGCATTGTGTAACTTTCCCAAAATTATACCCTATCAGACCACCAGCAGAATTATCCCCAAATACCCAAGTATTTTCTAAAATTAAATTGCAAATCTCTCCAGAAGATACAGCAAATAAACCAGCACACCCTTCATGGCAATTTATATACAAATTCCGTATTTCACACCCATTACCATTAAATTTTCCCGAAAATCCATACGGGAAAGTACCTATAGGTACAAAGCCTGCACCATCATTCCAGTTTATAGTCTCACTTGCATCTATGTCCTGTATCAATTCATACTCTTCATCCAACGGATATGACGGGTCATTGCCTATGTTCTGTAGCTCATAAATATTACTTATCTGTATTGCTCCCAAGCATAAGGAATGTAATAATAGAATTAAACCAGATAAGAACATTATGTTAAAAAGTCTACTTAATCTGTATAAAAAAGAATGATTACTATCCATCATTTTATTTACACCTCAGAGTGCCTCCTTTCTTATTCAGCCTTCACTTGATACCCTCGGATGTTTTCAAGGGTATAAATCATACAAAAAGATTAAACAAATAATAAGATTCGCACTTCTTTTAAGTCCTAATTATCTCATATATTTTTTACCTTCCTTTTTTACATACATTTACTGACCCGAAATTTTCATACATACTTATTTTTGGTATACCATAATAATATTCTAAAATCAAGTTTTTGCGGGATATTATTAAAATCAAAGCATTATTTTTCAAAGATAGTAGAGGCGAAAAATCTTTCGCCTCTACATTTTTTGTCTTTCCCTTTATATAGATGAAGCGTCCTGGCTTCTGGTATTTTTAGGTAGTTAAATCTTTTTACCACAAAGAACAAAAAGTCCCTGCACAAAGTCCAAAAAGTAGAGACCGTCCCCTTTTATTATATACATCCTCTGTGTCCTTTGTATAAAATTTCTTTTGTGTCCTCTGTGGTTAATTCTTGAAACACAAATGATTCAAATAAAACAAACGAGATCTCTGAATAGAGGAAAAAAAACAAAAAATCAATAAGAAAAAACTCAATTATTGTTTATAGAAAAGATATTTTCCTTTCTCAAAGCGATTTTCTTTTTCCAAAAACGGTATAATTATTTTACATTTTAATCTAAAAACTAAAAACCCTATTTGTTCAGAGGTCTCATATATTAATTGGTATAGGGATTTATTGGAGTTATACTAAGGAGTAGTTTATGAGTTTCCATTGGGTAAACAAGGAGAAATTTGTATATAAGTATATTATTTGGAAAAAAATAGAGATTAGGGTAATACCGAGATAATGCAAATAAAATGGCTTAATAGCCTCATGCAGAATAAAACGAGTAATTATCTATATTGAACTTATTACCCTATGTACCAGAGATAATCCTTATCATAAAATAACTAAATAAAATTGAGCACAATCTTAGAAATAACTTGATTATCGTTAATCTATTTTTATGAACAAAAACAGAATTCATTTTGCTTTTAGTGAAAGAAAATGTTTATATTATAGTATTATCTGAACAAAAAGAAAAAATTGTAAGACTACTAACAAAAAAATATTTGTTCGTGAACAAATAGAAAATTGTGTAATTCAAAAATGAGTGAGAAAAGATATCTGGATAAAGTTTTTTACAAAGATGCTAGGAGTATGGAAGAAATCCCAGACGGAGTTGTGGACTTAGTCGTAACAAGCCCTCCATATTTTAATATAAAAGACTATTCAAAAGATGGCTGGCAAAAAACTTACCATTCAAAAAAAATCTCCGGACAGATTGGAGATATTAGTGATTATGAAACTTACATTCAAGAATTGTTGAAAGTTTGGAATGAGTGTGATCGCACACTTAAACCAAATGGGAAACTAATCATTAATGCTCCACTTATGCCAATGTTAAAACGAGAATTAAATACACACTATAACAGACATATTTTTGATATAGCAGCTGACATCCAACACTCTATATTGAAAAACATTAAAAATATGTTTTTATATGATATTTATATATGGAATAGAATTAACTGGAGTAAAAAGTTAATGTTTGGAAGTTATCCTTACCCGCGAAATTTTTATGCACAAAATACAATAGAGTTTATAACTGTATATGTAAAGGAAGGAAAACCTGATAATAACATTCCTAAAGAAATTAGAGAAAGAAGTAAACTCACAGAAAAAGAATGGGTAGAATATACCAAACAAATATGGAATATTCCAATTCCAAGCAAAAATGATCTTGCTTTTGGGAAACATCCTGCTATTATGCCAGAAGAAATTGTTAGAAGATGTGTTAAATTATTTACATATATTGGTGATGTTGTTTTAGATCCATTTGCGGGGAGTGGAACAACATTGAAAGTCGCGAAAGATTTAGGAAGACATTTTATAGGATATGAGATTTGCAAAACATATAAAGATGTAATAGATAGAAAACTTAGTCAAATTACCTTTGAAGAATTTTTGTATGCTAAAGGTTGAAACTAATAAACTTTATGTAATGGATTGTTTCAAATTTTTGAAATTGGTTCCTGAAGAATTTGTCGATTTGATAATTATTGACCCACCCTACAATATGAAAAAAGATAAATGGGATAAGTTTAATTCCACTGAAGATTTTTTTAAATTTACGAACTCCTATTTGGATATGTTAATTCCGAAGTTGAAGGTAACAGGAAGTTTTTATATTTTTAATTCTCCATTTAATTGTGCATTTATATTGAAATATCTTTTAGATAAAGGATTAACTTTTCAAAATTGGATAACATGGGATAAAAGAGATGGTTTGTCTGCTGCTAAAAGGAAATATACAAGTAGTCAGGAAACTATATTATTCCTTACAAGGTCCCATAAATACACTTTTAATGTAGACGATGTTAGAATTCCTTATGACTCTCTTGAGAGGATAGAACATGCTAAAAAAAAAGGCATACTTAAAAATGATAAAAGGTGGTATCCTCATCCTAAAGGTAAACTTTGTACGGATGTATGGCATTTTTCAAGTGAGAGACATAAAAATAAAATAAACGGCAAAACTCCTAAATTACCCCATGCAACCCCTAAACCTCTTGACTTAATTGAAAGAATAATTAAAGCAAGTAGTAATCCGGGAGATTTAGTATTAGATTGTTTTGTCGGTATAGGGACAACTGCCGTTGCTGCAAAAGGGTTAGGACGAAACTTTATTGGTTGCGATATTAATCCTGAATACATAAAAATTGCTAATCAAAGGTTAAAAATGATAAAGAATGAATAACAAATTTTTTTATTATTTAAAACAACGTATTACAAGACATGACTACAGAGGTTACCATCTTTCTCAACACAATAGATTACCATTTGAAAAAGTTTGCTATCTATTAGAGACAATCTATAACAACATCAAAAATAAAAAAATTAAGATACATGTTGGCGACTGGAAGGGGATTAAACAAGACTGTAGTGAATATTACAAAATAATTGAATATATCAACAAAAGTAAAAACTTCTCTTGTACCATTAACTCTTTGAAAAAAAATATATTCCCTGATTTATCTGTAATGGGATTTTTAGATAGATTTGATAAAAACAATACATTAGTATTGCAAGGCAGAAAAAGTAAAATATATTATGTTAAGTTGAGTGATTTAGCAGTGGATTTTGTAAACGAAAAAAGTTTATTAAAAAAGTATAAAATTTATATCGATGCAGTAGAAAAATTGGTTGCCCCAATTTTGGAAGAATTATTTATGATACTATTTAAAAAGTTTGATTCTATTAATATTTATGAGTATACACTTATATTATCCGATCCAAACCTAAACGCGGATAAAAAGGTGGAACTTATCAAAGAATATAGAAAATTAAAGAAAATACAACAAGCAAGTATAATTTCTTGCATTCAAAAAACATTTCAAGAAATCAACAAAAAAGCAAAAAATAAAACTGATAAAAGAGATTTTATGAATTGGTATAATGAATCATTACAAGTTTTCAACCTACTTAATCAGACAATTTACTTTAAGACTTTTAAAAAGACGATTTTAATGTTAACCCTTTCTCAAGAAATCTTAGAGTTTGTAGCAACAAGAAGTCAAAAAGAAAGAGAGTTATATTTTGAATATCACAGTGTATCTAAAAAAGATGGTTATCAATTACACCATATTTACCCAATTTCTTATGCTACATCAAGAAGAGAATTAGAATTAATTGATAATCATAAAAATCTTATATATATTTCTAATAAAATTCATTCTAAAATACCGCGAAGTAATACTTTTGTAGAAATAAAATGGGAACAAAACAAATTGTTTTTAGTAGACCCTGTAAGTGAAGGAAAAATAGATATCACAAATCACTGTTTACTAGATCAAACAAAAATACCCGAGATCCTAAAATACAATAAGGAGTTAATCGAAAAAATTCAATAAAAGAGAAGGTAATTGCTAATTTTATTCTACCCAAGGCTACATAAATCATCTCATCTATATTGTCCCGATTATTATAGATGAGCTTTAACTCCTTCAAATAAAATACAAACTTATTCTTTATTAATCCACTTAACTTCGAAAACTGCTTCTTCGTATAACTCCAAAAATTCTCTATCCCATTAATAAAACCTTACATGATCACCTTTAGGACATAGGTAACAAGTATATGTAATCAGCTAGCGAGTTTTTCATTAATCACCTCCTTTCTATAGTTCTGTTGGATATATTTTATAGCATAGTGTTGTTCTACAGACAAATCTGTTTTTGTTGTTTTCGATAGCCATTTTTCATAGGGAGTTAAGCCCTTGAGAGCCATACTGGGTCTTATGTAGTTTAATTGGTCTGTAAAAGCCTTTAACTTTTCTTCTCGGTCTGCGAGAAAGAAATTTGGTTTTCCGATAGAACTCTTTGTCATAGAGGTAATGAGCGTATTCGACTTTTCCGTTGGTCTGGGGTCTTCTGATTTGGGTTCGTTTGTGTTTTATACCGAGTTGTTTACAGGTTTTTTCGAAGGGATGATTTTTTCTACCCTTTTGAGTTTTACAAGTATAGGCTTTCCCATTGTCTGTGAGAACTGCAGATATTTGGGCTTCGGGGTCGAGTTTTTTTATCTGCTGAACGACATACTGTAAGAAATCACAGGCGGACTGGGCGGTTTTATCCGGATACTCTTTGGTAAACTTAAACCGGGTGCAGTCATCTATCGCTTTGAACGAATATCGCTTCTGTTTCGGGTCTTCTCCTTTCACATTCGCAACTCTCTTGTCATCAATATGAATGAGTTCCCAGGGTTGTTCCTTCTCATACCGTTTGGGAATGTTCTTTTTATATTTCTTTTCATACCGAGAACCGATGCGATATCTCTTAAATACCTGATATACGCCAAATTCACTGATTCGACTGATTCCTCTTTTCCGAAGGATCATGCTGATTAGAAGGGCGGAATAGCCTAACTTCTTTCGCAGCTTCACTATCAGTCGTTCCAATTCTTTGGAGGGCATATTCCGATTCGTTTTGGGTCGTCTCGATTGAGGTAATAAGCTTTCCGAATTCTGATGACTATTCTTATATCGCTTCAAATACTTATAAAAGGTTTTACGAGATATGCCGTAGAAATAACGCAAATCTTTAATCGTCCTAAAGTATTTACTTTCTTGATTTTTTATTTTCTGATATTCCATAATCATATTCAGTTTTGGTTTAATCATCTGTTGTTGGATGTATATGTTCATAGGTAGCACCTCCTTAGAATGTTATGAGTTTCGTATATAATACACTAAGTCAGGTGTTACCTATGTCCTATAGTTCTTCAAATAATGGAATGTCAAATAAAATAAAAACAGGAGTTGGGTTATGAAAAAAAACAAGAAAGAAGAAAAGGGTTTTTCAACACGCAGAGAATTTTTAAAGTCTGCGGGAATTATGACGGCTGTTGCTGGTTCCTCAACTGTAAATAAGGCATGGGGCGCCAATGAAACATTAGCGTTGTTTGGTGGCAAACCAGCGGTAACAGTTTCACAGGACGATGCGGCTCGCTGGCCTCGTTATGGTAAGGCGGAAGAAGACGCCGTAGTAGAATTGGTTCGAAATCCATCTTACAATCCAATAGATAAATTGGAGGAAGATTGGAAGAACTATATGCAGGTGCCGTATGTAAAGGCACATTTTAACGGAACAAGTGCATTAACAGCGATGTTTTTTGCCCTTAATTTACCGCCCGGCAGTGAAATTATGGTTCCATCGTATACCTTCTTTGCTACAATACTTCCGATGCGATTATTCGGATTAGTCCCTGTTTTTGTTGACATCAATCCACAAACGCTCAATTTTGACCTGAACGATGCAAAAAAACGGCTAACGCCAAATACCAAGGCTGTCCTACCGGTTCATTGGATTGGCTTACCTGCCGATATGGATGAAATTAATGACTGGGCAAAAGAAAAAGGTCTTATTGTTTTAGAAGATTGTGCTCATGCCCACGGGGCGAGATTAAAAGGAAAACTTATGGGCACATGGAGCCGAATGGCTATTTTCAGTTATCAAATGAGCAAGCCCTTACCTGCAATTGAAGGAGGTATGGGCATTTATCAAAATGCGGAGGATTGGGGCAGAGCCGTTGCCTTCGGTGACTATAAAGTAACAAATCTACCCAAAGATAATCCCTACGCAAAGTATGCAGGTTCCGGTTTGGGTGTAAAGTTCAGAATGCATCCGATGGCAGCCGCACTTGCTCGTTGTCAATTAGTCGGATTAGAAGAACGAAATGAAGCCGGTGTCCGTCAGGTTCGTAAATTGAATGACCAACTTCTGGAATTGGAAGGAATTTCGGAACAGACCAGTGGAAGAAAAGATATAAAACGCCTGCATTACCAATGGAACATGTTATTTGTTGATGAAAAGAAAACAGGTGTTCCAAGAAATCGCCTTGTAGAGGCTTTGAGGGCAGAAGGTGTCCGTGCCGATGGAGTTCATTATACGCTACAACATGAATTACCTGTATATGCAGAAGATGAATGGTGGCATCACAAACCTGTTATTCCCGAACTGCCCGGCTCAAAACAAGCAAATGATACAAATATAGCCCTGCCCTACTTTACTACAGAAGTGCCCGAACTGGTTGAACAGTATGTAAAGGCATTCCAGAAAGTTTGGGCTCATCGCAAAGAATTGGTATAGTATAAAAATAAGAAAATAAAAAATTTGGGGCGTATGGAAATATACGCCCCTATTTTTATGTATATCCCGTTAAAAAGTTACTTTATGATATTCAAAATATAACTTTTCCCATAATAGTTGAAAAGGAACAGAGACGCATTTGCCATATCCACAAGCCCACGGACTTCTTCAAAATTATGTTCTGCCAATGTAAGGCTTACAATATTATTCCGTTCTTCTAAATCATTCAATTCTACAGATGGGTCATTCACAAAACGATAGGGTAATATCTTGCTGATAAGTTTATCTAACTGTCGTGACCAATTGTGTGACCTTAAAGCAAGACATTTCCGCGGCAAATCATCGCTATACTCAGGTATTTTCCCCTCATAAAGGGGGCAGCCAAACACGAATCCAAATTCATTGCTATTATTACTATTATTAGTATTATTATATCTTTCAAGTAGAAAGAATGGGTCTTCTCCATCACGAACTGCATTTAAGTAAAGCGTGCCCATAAATGTTTCAATGGCTAAATGACGATTTGAAGATAACTGGACAGCATTATTTTTAGGAGTTGACCAGCCTAATATATCCAGCAGATATATCCATAACATTCTTAACGCGGAGTAGCCCGGTAAAGCCGTTGTATGATAAGGCATGGATAAATCCCCTAAATAGTGCAATCCCCAGCCCATAAACCGCCAGCCCCAATAGTCATGACCCGTTGCAAAGGCAAATTTTGATAATTCCTTATATAAATATATCCGATATTCAACATAAGATTGTTTCAAAAAAGGAGCAAAAAAGGTGATTATAGGATTTTCATGAAAAAATCCCATGTGGAAAGGTGCCTGAGAACCGAAATCAAGGTTCGGATTTCCATAAGGCTGAGTTCCAAACCCATAAATCGCTCCAAATTCCGTTTGATTATCTGAGAACAATCCCGTATCCATTCCGTAATCAGGTTCATTGGATGCAGAAGTAAGAATATCTATTGGAGAAACTGTTTCCCCTTTATTAAGTTTTACGAAACAAAAAACCTCAAATTCTTTTGTATTATTTACAATACATACATCTTTTACATTCAACAAAGTTTTGCCTTCAGGCGGATTATTAGCAAACCTCACAACATAAAGAGGCGTTTTTGTATTTGGATTAATACGAATGGCTTTGAAAAATCGTGTTTTGATTTCGGATGTATTTGCGGTAGGAGAGAAAAGTAAATCTGGTGGACAAGGGGCATACATGGGTATATTCTTTTTTGCCCAGGTTTCAACATTAGCGAGCACCTGTGCAATATTTTGTCCTTCTGCGGTAAGGAACTCTTCTAATGTTTCCGCAGGAACGGAATTTGCATTTTTTACTTCGGGTAATGTTTCGACCACAAGTTTTGTGAACAATGGATGATGTTGCCATGGGTAAACTGAGGTAGAGATTGAAATCAAAAGTAACAGAACTACCGTAATGCGATTGACAAAAAGTTTAGAATTCATAACATTTCTCCTTATATAAGTTAAGTTTATTTATTATACACTTTTTCACATGAAACATTTCAATAAATATTTGATTTTTAAGCATATATATGGACATTATGTAAATACAACGCCTAAAAATTAAATGTTTCACATGAAACATAATCGTAAATTATTAATTAACAATAATTTATTAATTATCCTTTCAGTCCAGTTAAAGTAATACCCTGTATAAATTGCCGTTGAGCAAAGAAAAATAACGCAATCACAGGTAAAGTCATCAACACAGCCGCTGCCATCATAAGTTCGAACCGTGCTAACCAAATCATCAAAGCATGTAATGCAAATAAACCTAAACTTAACGGATACTTTTCCTGGTCAGTCAAGAAAATCAACGGACCCATAAAATCGTTCCATACCCATAGAAAAGTGAAAATTGCCACTGTGGCTAATGCAGGTTTGATAAGTGGAAGTATAATATGACGATATATACGCAAATATCCACAGCCATCAATTAAGGCACTATCTTCAAGGTCCTTCGGGATGCTTAACATGAATTGCCGCAACAAAAAAATGAAAAAGGCATTGCCGAAGAAAGAACCTGCCCACAATGGAACAAGAGTATTATACAATCCGAAACTTTTCCATATTAGAAATTGAGGCACCAGCGTTACCTGAGCAGGTATCATCAGTGTTGCCAATATCAGAATAAAATAATAATCACGACCAGGCCAGCGAAGTCGGGCAAAGGCATACGCTACAAAAGAAGCAGAAAAAATCTGTCCTATGATATTCATTAATACTAAAAGCAAACTATTATAAGTATATTTAATGATAGGAACTTCCCTTAATACTTCCCGATAATTTCCCCATGCTTTCCGTGCAAGAACTATAGGGTAGGAAGTTTTTCTTATCTCCAATTTCAGACGCAGTTTCCCCTCAGGCGTTTCTGGACTATTTCCGATTTCCTTAATCGTATACCAACTTTTCATCATGATACTTTTATCTTCGTGGCTATATACCTGCCAGAGACAGTCCTGCCATTGATTGTATTGGAGATAAATGGGCTCCACGGATTTAAATCGTTTCCCTCCTATGTCAATAATGGCGTGAATACTATACCAGGATTTATCCCCATGAAGGCTCAATCGTAATCGCTTAAATTCATCTGCTGAAATATTACAATCGGCAATGGTCTCCACAACAAAATGGTCCCCTTTTGAAAAATCATAGTGAACCTCAATCCCTTTTCGATTGAAATATTCCAACCTCGGAACAAACTTGGCGCAATCGCTATGTAATTCCCATTTTAATGTTTCCGCATCACCTACCTTCACCGTTTCCGCATCCCATGTTTTTACAATCAATTCTCCTAATGCTACACGCCGATATATGGCATCAAATGCATTGATTACAATTTCAGAATTTATTTCAGAATTTATCCATGAAGAAAAATCGTTAAGTCCTGAAGTCCATAACTCTTTGGGCATACGACGGAAAAAACTACCTAATATAAAATCTGTAAGATAGGGTTCTTCTACATAAGGTTGAATAAAATTAGGTAATGTATCTTTAATTGTTAATAATTTCCCGCGAACAGTCTCTCGCCCTTTTTCTAAATATGCTTCCCAAGTCTCATCATTTACATCTACCGGTTGAATAGGCAGTTCATTAGCATTTGCACCAAAATAAGGAGATGTAACCACATTAGCAGGCATGGGTGGAAACCAACTGGGTGGATATAATTCGTCCGGGGACTTGAAACTTGTTCCAATAAGCCACACAAAAGGAGCAGAGAACACAATTGCACCTGCAAGAAGGATAGCATGGTATGCTCCAAAACGAAGCCCCTGCCCTATCTTTTTCAAAATGTTATTGCTCCCGCTCATAATATACCCACTTCTGCGACAATTTTAGTTGCAATATTGTTAATATTAAAATGATACCAAACAGTATCCATGCCAAGGCAGAGGCATAACCCATTCGTAAATATTGAAAACCATTGTTAAATAGGTAATAAGCATAAAACAAAGTGGAATCTACCGGTCCACCCTGTGTCATGATAAATGCCTGGGTGAAAATCTGAAATGTTGCAATAAATCCCATTATCAAATTAAATAAAATATATGGGCTCAACATGGGTAAAGTTATATAGAAAAATTTTCGAAAAACTCCTGCACCATCTATCTCCGCTGCTTCATATAACTGCACGGGAATTGTTTTCAAACCTGCTAACCAAATTATCATACTTCCGCCCGCAGACCATACACTCATAATAACCAATGCAGGCTTTGACCATTTTGGGTCTTGAAGCCAATTCGGTCCTGTTGTCCCTAATTGCGTCAGAATAGCGTTCATCATCCCTTCTTGTGGATTGAATATCCACAGCCAGAGGATAGAAGCAGCTACTCCCGGCATAATTGCAGGCAAATAAAACAAGGTTCGATAGGTTGCCATGCCTCTCCATTCCCGTTGAAGCAAAAGAGCAATTCCCAAACTGATAATCATCCCTAAGGGAACGCTGATGGTCATGTATATTGTATTCCAAAGGGATTTATAAAATAGGGGGTCATTTATCATAAATCGGTAGTTTTCAAAACCTACCCATTTCGGGGGAGAAAGAACATCATAGTTACAGAAACTCATTATAAGTGAAAAAAGCAATGGACCACCACCAAAAACTAAAAAGCCTAAAAACCAAGGACTTGCAAAAAAATAACCCGCATAATATTCTTTTCGAAAATAGCCCCTTGCTTGTGATTTTTGGAACAAAACATAAGTAATAATAATTAGAATTATAAGTATTGTGATAATATATACAAATACTACGGGTGTCCAAGACAAGTTTGGGTATTCAACAGGATAATTTACTTTATCTAATTCGCGTTGGACAATGGAAGTGCTTCGGTCTAATGCCTGCTTTGCATTTTTGAGGTAGTCATTATCATATTTTTTGTAGATACCTTCCCACATAGCCCGCACATGTTCGTTCCAGAGAAGTTGACCAACGGGTGTAACAGGACGGTATTTTGCTTCGGGCATCATGGAAATAAAGGTTTTCATAGCATCTTTGAAAGTATTTTCGACAGTAGCGTCGGAATATAGATAATGTTCCATAATCCATTCTGTCAAGTCGCGTCTTGCACTCATTCGGGGTATGAATATGGTGCCACTTCCACGAACTTTTTCTGCTTCTGCATCGTTTCGTATACGAATGGCTCGTTTTGACATGAGATACTTGATAAACAGCCATGCTTCTTCAGGATGACGGGCACTTGATGGGATTACATACGAAAAACCCCCTGTCCAGCCGATGCGTTTTTTCCCTTCTGGAGCCGGTGCTGGTACAACACCAAATCGCATGGAACGGCGTGCATTAGCGATAGGTATCATAGCAAAATCACCATCAATTTTCATCGCAACCTTACCTGCAACGAAGGGGTCAAGGTCCCCAACCAACATAGAAGATTGGAAAGCCATGACTTTTTCGGCACCGCCCATAGCATCATATATTTCCGACATAAAAGCAAGGGCTTCTGTTATTTCAGGACTGTTTAATGTGCAGGTTTTGCCATCAGCGGACATGAACTCTCCACCATTTAGCCAGCCATAGATATACAGCCATGAATTTCCATAATTAGGAATAAATCCGATTTGCTTGATGTCCCCTCGTGCATCCTTTTCTGTCATGATTACAGCGGCTTTTTTTAATTGTTCCCAGGTTCGGGGTGGTCCTACTTTATTGGGATTATTGGGGTCTACGCAACCGATGGCTTTCAATTGCTCCGCATATTTTTCAAGCAGGTCTAAATTATAATACAAACCGCGATTATCCGTATCGCAGGGGATTGCATACAGTTTTCCTTGATATTGACTTTCCTGCCAGCAAGGCGGGAAGAAATATTCCTCTTTTAGCGTTAAAGGGTCATTTGGATTTTCTCTCAAATCTCGTTCATAAAAATCCTGCAAACACAGAAAAGCACCTCTTGAAGCCCATTGGGCTACTGCAAATCGATCAAAAAAGACAACATCCGGCGGGTCACCTCCTGCAACGGCACATAATAATCGCTGCGGGTCATCTGTTTTATTAAGCGAGGCACTTTGCCCCATAACCACTTTGATTTTCGGTTTGCCATTTGTCCCATTATATACATGTTCAAAATCGCGAACGGTTTCACTCACAAAAAAATCTAATTCATTTCCCCAGTAGTAAATGCGAGTATATTCCTCACATCTGCCATTTATAGAATACATTGCAATAAATACAAAGACAAAATATAACCCTACCCCCTTTTCAAAGATAGTATTTCCTTTATATTGTCTTATCGCAATCATTTCTTTATATTAGGAAAAAAAAAGTTATTGTTTCAACTAAGGCCCTTTTAATCCTGCTGAATACTGTTAAAGGCTATACTGTTTATATAAACTTTCCCCTTTTGAACTTTTAGAAAGATTAAAAACCAATCTCAACCAATCATTTTTCCAGATACCTGCCATATCTAATTTCATCGAATAATGGAGCAGAATTTAGTAATCTTTTTTATAGATATAAGACAGGGGTTAGTTTTGTTGTGAAGCCATAACATTTAATATCAAACCTGAAATTGCTGCTATTCGTGGAACCATAGGTGGCTCGGATGGATAACGCATAAACTGGACATGCCCATCCATAAACAGAACATTGGAGCCACCGGGAATATGACTGAATTCCTGAACAAAAGTGCTGAAATTATCTAACATGACAAATATGGAACTTTGTGCTTTTGCCGCTGTAGAAGGGTTATTTATATCGGTGATTAAAAATCGCTCAATTCCTTCACGAAGACGATATATAGTAGTTCCCCCTGCATTCCCATAGCCCGGGCTTACTGTCCCATCATCATCGGGTTTTCCAGAGGCGTAAGTTTGATTTCCAAAGACGAACCATTCCACTAATTTTTCCAGCCAATGTTCAAAAATCTGTCGGGGTGCCTTCGTGCCGGGAGGAAGATTTATTCCTAAAGACCCTGCAATGAGTGATAAATCGGGGTCTGTCGGGTCTTCATCAAACTTATCATATACCCAACCAAAATAGGAATAGCTATGTGCCGCCTGACAAAATGGCCAATATACAACAATCCAGGATGCATCTGGATATTTTGCCATAAAATATTCTCCTGTGGGGTCATCGAAAATACATTCGCCATGGAAGAAAATTTTATTGTCCGGGTCCGAAGGACAAACCAATATCTTTGCGTCATTCATATAATCTGGATAAATAGACATAATGTCCGGTGATAAGGCAAATTGAGCCCGTATATTTGTGCCGGGATAATCACGCATTTGTATTCGCGGAAATTTTCCAGCCGGGGCTTCGTTTGCATACATCTTAAATACCAAACCCATCTGTTTTAGGTTATTTTGACAAGAAGAACGACGAGTTGCTTCTCGGGCTCGGGCTAAAGCAGGTAATAAAATAGCCGCTAAAATACCAATGATAGCAATAACGACGAGCAACTCAATGAGCGTAAAGCCTGTTTTCTTCGTCTTCATACAACCCCTTCCTATATTTTTAATTTTACTTTTCTTATTACCACTCTTCTCACTAAATATATTCAAATCCATTATAATAAAAATTTTTTATCCTGTCAATCTTTTTTTCACAATATATTTCCCTTTTTAATTAAATCATAATATACACACCTATAAGAGATTTTAAAAGATTTATATGATTACTTGTGTCCCATAGGTAATCCGTTAATTGTATCTATCGATTTATACTGCTGTTTGTCGGTTTCTTTTTCCCCTATCCACGCAAAAAGACTTATAAACACTGCTTCTTTTTTAGGAACAATATGTAAACCCGAAATCTTAGGTTCTTTACCATAGAAAGTCCCTTCAAATTTTTAGAAATAGGATTAAAATTGTTTCCGAACCCAGCCTGTCATACCCTCAAATAATTGTTTATCCCGACTACCGATAGGACGAAAACCTTCACCCTTATTCCAATATTGAGTTTCTGTAGCATCAATATCATTAGCTAGGTAATAGTTGCCATTTATTGGATAATCAAGGTCTCTTCCAATCTTCTGCAATTGTTCGACATTAAAAATGGGTATACCCTCCGCTTGAGAATATCCCTATATGAGAATAATTAAAATTAACACACTCCCAATAGTCCTCATTAATTTTTCCATTTCTACTCTCCTTTTCTTTACTCATAATATTATATTGCTTTAATTTTAAATATAGTTCATAAATTAAAAAATAAAATTTTTTATACGGAGGGTTTATACCCAAAATAGGACGATATTGAGATATTGGCAAAGCAAGTGATAAAATCTATCTCATAATCGTATCCCTTTAATTAAAAATTCATCCTCTCTTTTGTCTTAGGAAAATATGTTATGAAAACAAAAAATTCTTTTAATCCGATACGGGTAGGTGTGTTGATGGGAGGGATTAGTTCGGAGCATGAAATATCGCTTTTGTCGGGGGAAGGTGTAGTGCGTGCTTTGAGCACAACGGAATATGTGCCTATTCCTATTATTATTCATCGCAATTTCAATTGGGAATTTCCAGAGAAAAAGATATTGAAAACGGAAGAAGCCCTTGTGGAACTGAAACGAATAGGAATACAGGTGGTTTTTAATGCACTTCATGGTGCTTTTGGTGAAGATGGACGCATTCAAGGGTTGCTGGATTGGCTCCATATCCCGTATACAGGCTCTGACTGTGCTGCATGTGCTCTTGCGATGAATAAAGTGCGTTCAAAAGCGGTCGCAAAGATTGCAGGTATTCGTGTGGCTGACCATATTGTTTTTCGTCAGGATACCTGGATATGGGACCGTTCCGATTCTGCTTTTCGTGTGGAGAATGAATTGGGCTTTCCTGTGATTGTGAAGCCGTCATCTCAGGGTTCCAGTGTAGGGGTTACAATAGCCGAAGATGCTAAATCTTTTCTTGAAGGGGTTGAGCAGGCTTTAGAGTGGGATAATGAAGTGCTGGTGGAAAAGTTTATAAAGGGGCGTGAGGTTACATGTGGGGTGTGGGATTGTGAAGAAGGAGTCCCTCCACGTGCTTTGCCCGTTACAGAGATTTGCCCTAAAACGAGTTCGTTCTTTGACTATACGGCGAAGTATACGCCGGGTGCGACTGAGGAAATTACCCCGGCACCTATTGACCCGAAACAAACTCAAAAGGTTCAAGAAATGGCTTTGCAAGCACATCAAGCAATAGGCTGTTCTACATGGAGTCGAAGCGATTTTATTATTGACGAGGAAGGACCCGTCTGGATAGAAATAAATCCTATTCCGGGGTTAACACCTACATCGTTATACCCACAAGAAGCAAAATGTGCGGGTATCAGTTACGAACAGATGATACAAAAATTTGTAGAGTATGCGATTAAGAAAAAAATTTAGAAAGTATGTTGCTTAAATAGATTTAATAGAAAGCCTTTTTGAAATAAAAAGATATGTTTTGGGGTATGAAGAATCAAGTGTCCTAAATGGTTTGAACAACGATGGAATATACTCAACACTTTTCTTTTTTATTGTTGCTAACAATTGTAGAAAGTTCTATAATATTTGCGTTGTTTTATTGGTTGATTCTACTTGAATAGATAAAAAAATGTAAAAGGATAATCGAAAATGAATCAACTTGTTTTTACAAAGATGCATGGATTGGGGAATGATTATTTGTATATTGATGCACGAGGTGGTTTACCTACAGAGAATATCCCGGAATTATCGCGGCGAATGAGCCATCGTCATTTAGGGGCAGGTGCGGACGGGATAATTCTTATCCTTGCTTCTGAGGTAGCCGATTTTAAGATGCGTATCTTTAATGCAGATGGTAGTGAGGCGGAGACCTGCGGGAATGGTATTCGTTGTTTTGCAAAATATGTTTATGAACGGGGACTGACACATAAGACGGATTTTGTTATTGAAACCTTAGCTGGTCCCAATCGTGTTGTTTTGAATGTAGAAAATGGCAAGGTAAAATCTGTTCGTTCGCGTATGGGCAAGCCGAGTTTTGAGCGTTCCCGAATACCTATGGTAGGTGCGTCAGGACAGGTTATTGAAGAGCCTATTGATGTAGAAGGGGAAGTCATTAATATTACAGCGGTTAATATTGGCAATCCGCATGCCGTTATATTTGTTCCGGACGCAACAGAAGCACCTGTTGCAGAGTTAGGACCGAAGATTGAAAATCATTATCTGTTTCCTCAAAGGACAAATGTTGAATTTGTTTCCCTTATTGACCGTTCCAATATTGTCATGCGTATCTGGGAACGAGGTAGTGGAATTACTATGGCAAGTGGTAGTGGTTCTTGTGCCGCAGCCCTTGCTTCAATGATAACCAATCGCACCGACCGAAAGGTAAATGTGCATCTTGTCCATGGTTCGCTTACTATTGAATGGGCAGAGGATGATTATGTATATCAAGAAGGTCCTGCAGAGGAAGTATATTCTGCTACATGGCTTCTTCCTATTCCATAATCCCGTAATAGTCCTATTTGATTTCGATAAAATTCTAATTAACAAATCGTATATCTTCCATAGCTCTTTTCTTGATAAGAAGACCTTGCTTTGTTATTATAAACATTCGTAATAATTCAAAACTTTCAAATAAGGAAATAAGGTATGAAGCAATTTTTTTCGATATTTTCTTTATCCATTGTCTTTTTCCTAATTCTGGTAAACGGTTCTGTTTTTTCAGATGGGCAGGAATGGATATATAAGGAATTTGCTGAAGCCAAACCCGATTTCTCACCGGTGCCTATATGGTGGTGGAGTGGAGGGAAGGTTACGAAAGAGGGAATTACATGGCAATTGCAAGAATTGGTTAAGGGAGGCATTCATAATGCCATTATTCTAAATCTAGCTCCATCAGGACCGTTATATGGTAGTGCTCCCGATGACCCGTTATTTTTGACAGATGAATGGTGGGATTTATTTGCATATACGCTTCAGGTAGCCAAACAGGTTGGAGTGCGGATTTGGTTCTATGACCAGTTGGGTTTTTCAGGAGCGGGCTTACAGGCACGCGTTGTTCGTGATAATCCGCCGTATCGGGGGATTGACCTTAAACGATTTGTAAAAGAGGTAACAGGACCCGGTACTGTGACCCTAGAAACACCTGCGGAAGGAAATCCATTGGCTCTTTTCCGTTCCGAAAAGTTGGTTGAAGAAACAGATTCTTCTGATACCACACCCGAATGGATTTGGGGAAGTAAAAACACAGAGAACACACCGCATGTGTTTTTCCGTAGAACATTTGAACTAACGGAACTACCTCCAAAAGCCATTGTGACCATTTCTTGCGATAATGGTTATGAACTTTATATTAACGGGAAACGAATTGGTAACGAATTGGTATATGATACCGATGGATGGGAAACGGCGGAGGTTTTTGATGTGCTTCCCTATTTGCAAACAGGGAAAAATGTAATGGCTGTTCATGGGACAAATTTGGGTGGACCGGGTGGCTTGATTTTCTCATTACGGATAGGGGAAAAAGTTCTTTTAAGTGATAATCAATGTCGTATTGCATTAGAGGAAATACCAAACTGGCTAAATGTAGATTTTAATGATGATAACTGGAAGTCCGCCGTTGTTATAGGTCCGTTAGGCTGTTCGCCGTGGGATAAAGTAAACAATATGAATGGTGGGAAGGCTTTACATGCACTCGGGAAACCTGTCGTTCGTGTCAGTCGAATTCCGATAAATATATCGGAACGCAATTTTACAGTAGATATACCAGAGGGAAGTTATCAGTTGGAACTTTTCTATACAGTGCCTGCTGGTTTTGATTATCATAATCCTGCGGCATGCCATGCGTTACTGGATATACTTCATGGTGAGATTGAGCGGCGTTTTCCGGAAGAATTGGGCAAAACAATAGCGGGTTCTTTTCAAGATGAATTTCCACCGACACCGCGTTTCTCGTATTTATTTATGGAGGAATTCAAGAAACGGAAAGGTTATGACATACGGGATTATTTACCTGCCTTGTTTGAGGATGTAACAGACCGTTTTGGTAGTGAAACCACACCGAATACTGTAAAAGTTCGATGTGATGCTGCCGATGTTGCTGCCTCATTGGCAGAAGAAGCCTTTTTTATACCGCTGCATCAATGGCATGAGAAATACGGTATGCTCTGCGGTTATGACCAGACGGTTAGAAATGGAGACCCATTCCGTGGAGAGTCGTATTATGTAGATTACTTTAAGACGATGCGGCATTTTTCCGTTCCCGGTGATGATATGAACGGTGATTGTAAACCACATCAGTCCATTGCTGACCTTTATAAGAGACCACGAGTTTGGGCGGAGGTTTTCCATTCCAGTGGTTGGGGACAAACTTTGGAAGAAATTGCGATTTTATTCCATCCTTGGTTACTGAATGGAGCCACTTTGTTTGACCCCCATGCCATTTATTATTCCATCCATGGCTCCTATTGGGAGTGGGCTCCACCGGATACGGGCTGGAGACAGCCGTATTTTGTGCATTACAAAACATTGGCGGATTATAACGCGCGTCTATGCTGGCTCCTATCTCGAGGCAACCACAAAGTAGAAGTCGCCGTTATTCATCCATCAACAACAACCCATGCTTATATTGGTTACCGATTGGACTTACCCACAGCCAAGCAAGTTGCCGATACCTATTGGAATGTTCAGAGTTTCTTAAGGAAACATCATATTGATTATATTATTATGGATGAAGATTCTTTAGAAAAAACGGAAGTTTCTACGGAAGGTGTAAAGATACATGAACTTAATTTCAAAATTTTTATTCTTCCTTCCTGTCAATTTTTGCGTTCGACTTCTGTGGAGAAATTGTCGCAATATGCAAATCTTGGGGGTAAAATTTATGTCTATGGGCTTGTGCCGGAACAAATATCGGATGTAATTCAATTGACTGATGAACAACGGAATGCATTAATAAACCTTCGTGAGAAAGGACAGGCCATCTCCGATTTGGATGCATGGGCATTGCAGTTACGCACAAATTCATATACATCTACCGCTGAATCTGTGCCTGTTTTAGAACGGAATGTGGAGAATAAACCGTTTTACTTTATAATGTCCGATGAAGGGACACCAGCAACTTCGCGGGCACGGTTCGATATAAACAAGCGTGCTTTGTATGAAACACCCTCGGCAAAATGTGAAGTGCTGCAATTAACATTAAATCAGGAAGGTATTCCGGAGTTCTGGAATGCTATTACAGGGAGTGTAGAAACACTCTGGAATTATTCTATTGAGAACGGTAAGACAAAAGTTGCCGTGGATTTGTCTCGGACAGCGGCACCTCTTATTAGTGTTCGTAAAAAATCCGACCAGGATATGGATGAAATAAAGTCGGACCTGAAAATTTTGTCCTGCAAAGAGGAACAAGGACAAATTCAATTAAGTGCCATGCCTTTCTTTAATCAACTCAATAGTCAATCGGTGACCCAAACCATCCATGTCCGTAAAGGAACGCAGGAATGGAATACCTCAGTTGAAGTGCCACCTACTTTGGAAAAGATATACGAAGGACCGTTTGCCTTTCAGTTAATTCCTACATGCGATAATAAAGATGGTAGTTTTGCTTATCCTCCATTCCCGGGACCTATCCCTGTAGAGACACGGGCGTTTAAAGGACAGGAAGAACGGGATAATAATACAGACTGGTTAAATCCAGACTACGACGATTCTGCATGGGAGATGATGCTGGCTTCATTCGGTCCACGGGCACGATGGAAAGGACCTTTATCTTTGCCTGAAAATACAAATTTAGATTCTCTGCAACAAGTTTTAGACCTTGATGGAGAATGGAAAAATTGTGAATATTCCCTTAAATTGGGTATCAATGAAGACCCAGTGTTTTCCAGTGCTTTAGGTGGGAAGGGGCGAATTCCGGAAGAATTTATTGATTTGGGAAGAGTTGTCAAAGGGAAGGTATTCCATATCCAGTGCTTTGTAGAATTACCCCCTGAAGGTATTCCGGCAGACCAGCGGCTAAATGCTATCTTGCGTGTCGGTGCTACTGCTAAAAAGAAGGTGTTCTTGAACAAAATTCCTGTTGCAGGTGAAGGTAGTGGGGATGAACGAGTATTCAAGGGGAAAGTCCAATTGTCTTATGGGGTTAATGTTGTAGATGTTTTTGTTGAGAGTATTGTAGAGGGTCGGTTGAGGCTATATGTCCATTTTATGCCTGAAAGTGAGGACATTCCTACGCCAGAATGGATATGGAGTAATACACCCAGCCCTACCGGTAAAACAAAATTTGTGCGGGTCTTTGACATTCCAGTAGAACTTGCTTCTGCTAAAATGGTTGTGGCTTTAGGCGATATACACCAAATTTATATAAATGGGCAAAAAATTTCAGACCAGGGAAATTTTGACCCATATTTTACAAGTCGTGCGGAACAATATGACATCAAACCCTATTTGAAAGTAGGTGAAAATTGTATAGAAATAATCGCTCGTGATATGGAAGACCAAACGGGACTTTTGTTAGACTCGGATATTCAACTGGTAGATGGGAAAGAAGTTGTTATTGTTTCGGATGCTAATTTCAAATGTATCCCAGAGCCTGTGATGGATGGACAGGCGGTTCCTGTAAAATTATTACCTCAACCGGCACATGGGTATATGGGTGACCCTGCATTGCTTTTAATCAAGCAACGCCCACATCCTTTGCCATTAGCAGGTTGGTTACAGGACCAGGCCGAGCCACCGGAACCATTCAACAAATTGATTTTTTTCCCATCTACAGATTTGCCTGTTCCATATCGGTTCCGTTTTCTGCTTCCACCGGGAGCGAAATCTATGAATTTGAAATGTGTCGGCAAGTTAGAATGCTGGATTAACGGGACACCTCTTTCCGTAGAAGGAAACGGTCCACTTTATAAGATAGTTTTACCTGAACCTGAATCCCCGCACAGAGTTGCCTGCTTGCGTATTGAGACAAAACGAGGTTTTGAGAAAGGTGCGGCTATTTTAGAACCGATTACCTACGAGATGGGTGAAGGGAATATCCCATTAGGTTCATGGGATGAATTGGGATTTTTGCATTATAGCGGAGGTATGGAGTATCGGTTAACCGTTGAACCACCCGCAGAGCCTAACCGAAAAGTATATCTTAGTTTGGGGCGTGTTCGTGGGACAGCGGAAGTTTTTGTTAACGGAATATCCTGCAGAACATGTATCTGGCATCCGTATCTGTTTGATATTACCTCTGCATTAACCCAACCTACCAATGATGTCCGAATTCGCGTATACAACACATTAGGACCACATTTTGCAATCGGTCATCCCAGTGCCCATGTATTTGAAGGACATACAAAATCCGGCATCTTTGGTCCAATTAAAACACTACAAATCCTCGTTGTTAATGTCACCTTACAATAAGAAATATTTCATAACATAAAAATAACTTTCTAAGGTATCGAGAGATACTTTATAATATCTTTATTAAAAATAGTCCGTGTGAAGAGACACGATTTGCGTTGTTTTTGATTAGCCTTCTTGAAGATTTAACACAGGATTTGATTTATAATTACGAGGTAAAAGGTTTAAATCCTATAAAAAGAATTTTTGAGAGTTTAGTTGATTTTTCGAAAACATATAGTTTTATAAAAAGTGTTTGTTGATGTTTTTGATAAGGGACAGTATATATGCGGGTAGTTTTAAGTGATAAAGAGTGGTATTATGGAAGGTATGTTTTTGTAGGGATTGTTGCTTTGATTGCGGTATGTAGCGGGGCAAGTTTATATTATTTTGAACATCGAACAAGAGATATATCTCAAGCGGATAATGCTGTTATTCAAACAAAAATAGTTCCATCGGCAAGCAAGTCGAATATCCCCGCTGAAGAAAAGAATGAAACAGAAGAGAAAGGGAAAGGGATTCCTGTTAATGTTCGATTGGAAGATAGTTTGAAAGATGTAACACCAGATACAAATACCGTATCTCCGCAAACACAGGATAAGCCTCACATGATTGCTGTGGGTATTCAAGGGGCAATACAAAAGCCGGGTTTGTATTGGCTTGAAGAAGGGACCCGATTACAGGAATTGATAGATAAGGCTGGCGGACCTTTAGATAATGCGGAACTGCGATATATGAATATTGCAGCAATATTAATGGATGGCACCACAGTTGTTATACCGGAAAAGCAAAAAGTTGAATTTAACGGGCAACGACTTTCCGCTCGTGGTTCTTCGCAACCAGTGCCTTCTATCCTATCTGCAGGGAATGCTTATATTGCCAATGCAAACAATACAAATACGACGCAAACTGCTTCTGCTTCACCCGTGCCAATTCCTGCTTCTACTCGTAAAGAAAATTCAAAGGGGACAAATACTGGTGGCTTGATTGACATCAATCATGCAAGCCAACAAGAGTTAGAAACATTGCCGGGTATTGGTCCTGTTCTGGCAAAATCCATTATCTCCTATCGCGAAAATCAACCTTTTCAGAGTGTTGAAGAATTGATGCAAGTATCAGGTATAGGGCCTAAACGGTTTGAAAAAATCCGTGACCTTGTTACCGTAACACCTCCATAGATAGATGGGTTGCAAGGAAAAATAGAGAAAGATAACATCTTTTATTTAGTGCTACGAAATCCATACCTATATAAACATATCCCTAATAAACAACTTTAATGTCTGTTATAAAAAAGCGATTCTTTCCCAAAGCGATTTTTCCTCTCCAGAAACAGTATAATAACTTTACAGTTTAATCCAAACCTAAAAACTCTATTTATTCAAAGGCCTCAAATCTGTTACCCTAAGTTCTATGGTAATTCTAATTTATATTTTGGGGCTGTTTATGTGGCTTTTTAATTAGATAGTCGAAACATCCTAAATTAAATTGAATTATAGTCTTTAGCCTTTCAATTGAAAATATAGGCCCTGAGATTAAGAGATGTAATTTCTCGTAATATTCTGCTAAATCCTTATCTTGTATCATATTAATACCTGTATTTATTGTTTCCTCATAACCTTTGGGAACTTCTTTACGAAAATGTCCTATCCTCCATTTCCCTGTGCACGGTAGCCTTGCCAAAAGAGGTTCTGCTAAACCGAAGTAATCAATAATATGAGCATTAGGCCCGGCAAGAAATCCCGTTGCACCGATTGCCCCATAAACATAAGTCTTTTTGCTATTTTTATTCTCCTCTCTTAATTTCCAACCTCGTTCAGCCCAACTGTAACAAGGCATTCTTTTCTCTATTCTCCCATAGTTTTGTAATGCTGTTCCTTAGAAATAGAACTCTCTTTCGTTGCCTACTCCGTGGGTAAGTTTGAAATTTTTTAAGTTACTACCGTAATTTGAACCCGTAAAAAGGGGTAATTCAGGTTGGCTTATGCTAATCATTATTAATAAGAGAGCAATAAATATCTTTTTTAAGTAAAGATTATAAGTATCAAAAAATCTCATTATAATAACAATAGACAATAGAAAAGGAAGCGTAAAAAATCTACCTCCCATAAAACATCCGCCTATCCACAAAATATAAAGGCAATACAACACAACCCCTGCTGATAGAGTAAGCATAGGAAAAACATTCTTTCTATACTGCTTCTTCAGATTAGGCACAGAGACTAAAATGCCTAATGCGATTACCACCAAAGTAATCAGGTCTTTATGTATGGAATACAAGTAATACCACAAGCCTTGCTTTATAAATTCTATTTTTGGAATTCCTGCACTAAGTTTTGCGTAGGCTGTATTGGGAAAAGGGAAACCATAGTAGACAATAGAAAAAATTTCCCACCCTACCAAAGGTAAGTATCCAACGCATATATAAAAAATAGCCTTGAAGCAAAATCCAGATAGATACCAGATATAAAATAGCATAGGGAAGTAAAATAATAAACAATCAATTCTATTTAATCCCCCCAAGCAAGATATAAGACTTAAAATAAGTACATCTCTATTTCTCATTTCTCCCTTATCAACAACTCTAAAAAAATAACCAACAAATAAAAGCAATAACAAGTGAGATAAAGGATTTTCTAACCCTGATGTCGAAAAATCTACAAACGCTCTTGAAAAAGAAGCAACAATAATCGCAATTATTGCACTTGTTATTTTCAAACCTGTTCCGAATATAAGATAGGTAACAACAATAATTGAAATTAGAATGTTTGCAAAATGCCAGGTTAAAAACCCCTCATGGGTTAAAGAGTATGCAATTATATTCCAAAATAACCACAAAGGGTGAGTATATGCCTGAACGCGTTCTGAAATATTCCATCTTAATCCATATCCGTTGACAAAATTATCTACAACCCTATAACTTATATATGCATCATCACACAACCAGGCTGTTTTTATAAGTAAATAGGTAAAGTAAAGCACAGTCGTTATAGCAAAAGCCAAACTTAAAATATTCTTAATTTTCGATTTCTGAATATATATCATTTTTAACCAATGGAGATTTCTGAATAAAAAATTTTATTTATTGTAATAAAAAGAGAGTTTAGAGTAAAAAATAAGACGGAAGAGAAAGTATCAATGTTATCCTAACAAGAGCCTATACGAACAGAACAATTTTTAGGACTGATGGCAGATAATACCTTGGGGAGAGATAGAGCAAAGGTGTATTGAAGTGGGTTTGTATAAGCCGAATTATGGGATAACAAAATCATTCCTCACTTCCGTGTCGGTTATTAATAAGTAGTTTATTTTTTGCAGGCGGTATGAATGCCTAATCCGCATACGGAGGTAAAAAAGAGGAAGAGAGAATAGTAATCGATAATAAACAACTTTAATGTCTGTTATAAAAAAGCGATTCTTTCCCAAAGCGATTTTTCCTCTCCAGAAACAGTATAATAACTTTACAGTTTAATCCAAACCTAAAAACTCTATTTGTTCAAAAGTCTCAAATGAATATTTAAGACTTTCAAAATAGTATAGAAATGATTTCCATACCCATGAAGCAAAGTATATCTATAGTTGTTCCCACATATAAAGAATGCGAAAATCTACCGGAACTTATTCATCGCATTCAGAAAGTTAAAGAGGACCATAACTTAAACCTTGAATTAATTATTGTAGATGATAATAGTAAGGACGGTAGTGAAGAGTATGTTCAATCGTTGGGTTATCCCTGGTGTCGTATTTTTGTGCGTCGTGATGAAAAGGGACTTAGTTCGGCTGTATTAAAAGGTTTTACCGAAGCGCAGGGGGATATTTTTGTGGTAATGGATGCCGATTTGAGCCATCCCCCGGAGAAAATACCGGAGCTAATCGAGCAAATTCAGGCAGGTGCTGATATGGTTATGGGGTCGCGGTATGTTCCCGGTGGGAAAACGGATGAGGAATGGGGTTTGTTTCGGTGGTTAAATAGTAAAATAGCCACATTATTAGCACGACCATTGACCTCTGTGAAGGACCCGATGAGTGGTTTCTTTGCTCTACCCAGAAGGATATATGAAAAATCGGCACCTTTAAATCCCACAGGGTATAAAATTGCATTGGAATTACTGGTGAAATGCCCTATAGAGAAGGTAGTAGAGATACCTATTTATTTTTCGCAACGAGCCAAAGGGAAAAGTAAACTTTCGATTAAAGAGCAGTTCAAATATCTGGTGCACCTACGGAGATTGTATTTTTTTAAGTATGAAAATCTAACTTATCTCTTACATTTTTCTATTATAGGTTTTTCGGGCACCCTAGTAAACCTGCTGGCACTGACCATACTTGTTTTTTTGGGAATTCCTGTTCGTCTTTCTGTGGCAATATCCATCATCATAGCCATGCTTTCCAATTTTGTATTAAATCGCAGGTTTACCTTTCCCCATGCAGTAGGGAGCCATTGGTTTCCTCAATTAATAGGTTTTATGAGTGCTTGCTCTATCGGGGCTGTAATAAACTACATCACAGTTCTTATCCTTTTATATATCTTCCCTCTATTAGAAAACTTGCCTCAATTACCAGCTCTTGTGGGTATCCTTGCTGGGCTGATTTCCAATTTCATTCTCAGTAAAAATTTTGTTTTTCGTAAGAAGTAAAGCGAGAAAATAAGTCGGATGCATCAGATTTATCCCATGCATCCGACACTCATTATTTCTGTTTTACGGGTGGATTTGCATTCATCTGTCGTTCAATGCGGTTAATAGCATGTTGTGCTTGCCGAACCTGTGATGGTTCTTTGCTGTTTTGTGCGATATATTGATACATCTGCAAAGCACTGTTTACATCACCCTGTCTTTGATAGGTTTGGGCAAGTAATAACTGGGCTGTAGTATTGTTGGGTTGAAGTTGAAGGACCTGTTGATACTGTGCCTCTGCTTCGGCTAACATTCCCATGCGGCTATACAGACTACCTAAAGCTACATAGGAACTAATATTTCCCGGTGCCAATTGTATTGCGGTTTGATACTGATTGATAGCGGAATTATAGTCATTACTCCGACGGTAATAGTCAGCGAGAGCTAATCGTGCATCGGGTGAGTTGGGGTCTGTATTTACCCAATTTGTTAATGCTTGCCCTTCTTCTTCTTTCATCCCCATCTGGCGATATACACCAGAAGCCATTGCATAGGTAGAGGGCTTCTCTCCATTCATCTGGGTAAATTGCTGCAATTCACGATATGCAAGGTCGTAATTCCCTTGCCTGCGATAAGTATCCGCAAGGAAATAGTGCGGTGTTGGGTCATTAGGATTATTGCTCATCCACCGTTTATATACATCTACTTCGCTTTGATAGTCTCCTGTTTTCTTATACAAATTTGCCATAGACCGTAGGACATCTCTGGAATTGGGGTCTAACTCTAAACTTTTTTGCAAAAGTTCGGAAGCCTTATCATAATCCCCCTGGTCTAAGGCTTGTTTTGCTTCATTCAATAGCGATTTTACTTGAGCCTGAATTTGCTGACTTTCATTGTCCATGTCTTTTCTTCGTGCTTTATCAGATTTGTCTTTATTCTTACCTATCCCAAAAGCAATATCATTATCTTTATTAGAATTATTAGAATTGTTTCGAGAAGAACCTGCTCCACCGGTCTTGTTCCCATCTTTCAGGTTACCGTCTTTGGCATTATTTTTCCCGTCAGCCGAATTGTCTGTATTTTTTGATATAGACTTTATCATGTCTTCCAGAGCATTTTCTACCGATTTTTCACGGAGATTTTCAGAAATATTGTCGTAGTCCAGGGTAGGGTCATTTTCCACATCGGAATTATTTTTGCTGGCTACATTGGAATCTTTACCTTCAGCAGAGGCTGAGAAAGAATCCGATGGCAAATTATTTTTATTGCTGTTGGAGGAAGTTACTTTTGTCGGATTCACATTTGCTATTTCATCCGGAGAAACACTTCCGTTCCATCTCAGCAATAAAATAGCAGAAACGACACAAACAGGTATCAATACCAATAGAAGAATATTTTGTATCTTCATCATCTTTACCTGAAACTTATTTGTATATTTTTAACAATCGCCATCCAATTCATTACGGTATTGGAATAGGACCGAACACAGGAACGGCCATGTTGGCTTCATCCACAATATTGCAATACGGGTCAAAGCCCCGTCCATACCATAAGAACGCTTGTTCGGGCATTTTTGTTATCCATAATATAACGGCATTGGGTTCATTTTCGAGGAAAGTAATCTTATAAATACAAGGCAAAATTGGGGCATCTTCTGCCGTGCTGATTGAGAAACCGGAAGGACGCCCGTCAGACTTAAGTTTTCCATTAACACCGGAGAATGTAACCTTTACCTGAGGTCCATAAGGGGAAGATAATCGCTCTATTTTTTCAACACGCGGTCCTGCTAAAATCTTTCCACCAAACAAATCGCGTTCGACAAGATTTGCTAACCGATACCCTAAAATTTGTAATCCATCTGTCCCTGCATGAATGAGGTCATCAATACTTAAATCTATAGCAGGCACCATTCCACCAGGAGCCAATTCCTTTTCCAATTCCAATTGGTCATTTTGCAGTTTGTTCCAATAGGTAGCGTCAGGATTCTCAAGAACATATCTACCGATTTGCACATAATAAAATGGGAGTTGCGGATTACCAAAATCTTTGCGGAAAGATTCTACTAATTTCCGCATCCGTTCTTTATATAATGGTTGGGGGTCTTTACTGGCGTCCGATTCTCCCTGATACCACAAAACACCACGGACTTTCCCACCGGCAGATTGAACTTGTTTATACATTGAGCCATATAACGATTCACCGCCCTGGTCTTTAAGGGAAGGGTCCCATTGTGTCATAGATGTTCCACCGTGAGCAGAAGCAATTAAGCCTATAGGTCTACCTGTCCTTTTTACCATTTCGATGGCAAAGGGTAATCCCAATCCAGCACCTTTTTTGGCATTTATCCCTTCCTTTATTTTCTGGACTCTTTCCTCTTCTGATTTCATTACCCGAGTATAATGAACAGGGTCGGGAGATTCTTGCAATAAATGAAGGGGCTCTTTAGCAATACGCCATTGATAACCCATGGAATACAAATGCACCAAAGGATGGGGTTCAGTTACATTTTCCATATTGCCGTTCCCTTGCATATTTGATTGACCTGCTAAAATCCATACATCACCAACCAGTACATCATAGATAGAAGCACTTTCTTTCACTTCACCGGAGGTATCTTTTATCTGAAATTCGATTGTATAGGGACCCCCTAAAGGAATATCGGTTAGCGTTGCTTTCCATTGGTTATTCTGAGCAGCTCCGACCTCTTTCCACGGGGCTATTTCATATGCCAGCCCTACAACACGCATTTCTACTTTCCCATCATTGGAACAGGTGCCACTCACCTCTACAGGAAAATTCTTATCTTCCGCATTTGCCTGTAATACCTGATAATTCACCAGGCCATTGCTTACCGTTAAAGAAAATGAAGAGAAACATAACATAGCAAAAAGAACGATAGATATTGCAATACTTGCCACATATTTTTTTTGGTTACGGGAAAAAGTATCCATAGGACATACCTCCTGAATAAATTTATTGATGAATTGTTTAAACACCAAAAATGAACAAAAGTTCTTACACTATTTATAGCATATACTATGGATAAATACAAATAGAAAGATATATTATGCAACGAGAAGCAGGAATTTGGTATTCTTAAATTTCGTTAAATGGATGTATTTTTATAAAGTTAAAGGATACAGGAAACAAAATGGAACCGAAGCAAATCAAAGAAATTCTTGAATGGGTTCAACAGGGAAAGTTGAACATAGACGATGCTGTCGAAAAAATAAAGCATTTTCCATACGAAGATTTAAAGGATGCGAAAGTTGACCATCATCGTCCCTTACGGAAAGGATTCCCGGAAACCATTTTCTGCCCGGGGAAGACCGCAGACCAGATAATTCGCATTTGCAAGTCTATGATGGCAAGGGATACGAATGTCCTTGCTACAAGATGTGAGAAGGAAGTTTTTAATATAGTCAAAAAAGAAATAAAGAGAGCAAAGTATCATGAAATTGCCCGTGTTTTTACTGTGATTAAGAAACCTATACAATACCGTGAAGGGTATATCGCCGTAGTTTCTGCAGGAACAGGGGATATGCCTGTGGCAGAGGAAAGTGCCGTCACCTGTGAAACTTATGGTTCTCATGTAGAACGGATATATGATGTCGGTGTTGCGGGAATTCATCGCTTATTTGACCAACTCCCAAAAATTCGTTCTGCTGTGGCGGTGATTGTTTGTGCCGGTATGGAAGGTGCCTTGCCCAGTGTTGTTGCGGGGCTTATTGATAAACCAGTGATTGGCGTGCCGACCAGCATAGGTTATGGTGCTAACTTTAAGGGAGTTTCCGCCCTGTTAGGAATGCTGAATACCTGTGCGTCCGGCCTTGCCGTAGTAAATATCGACAACGGTTTTGGTGCGGCTACTTGTGCGGTAACAATACATCAACTCGTTTCACCACTCCAACCTTAAAATAACCACGAAATTTTTTTGAATACTGTCCGATAATCATAGAATAATTAGCCAGAAAGGATAAAGGATATATCACATGAAAATAGCCTACTTTGATTGTTCCTCGGGAATTAGTGGAGATATGTTCATCGGGGCATTTTTGGACATAGGAACTTCCTTTGAAGAATTAAAGACTGCGTTAGAAAGTCTGCCGATAACAGGTTATAAGATTGAACAACACCAAGTAACAAAACAGGGAATTCGAGCAACACAATTTAAGGTGCAAATTGAAGATAATCATGGACAACATCCTCATCGTGGACTAAACGAAATAGAAAAAATCATTACTGTTTCTTCGCTGCCTGAGACAGTAAAAAAAGGGGCTATGGAAAGTTTTCGGCAATTAGCAGAGGCAGAAGCGGTAGTTCATGGAACTACGGCTGATAAAATACATTTCCACGAAGTAGGTGCTATAGACGCCATTATTGATATTGTGAGTGCTCATTGGTGCTGGTGGTATCAGAAATTAGAAAAAGGGTTTGTTGCCACTGTGAATGTGGGAGGTGGAACGGTGAATTGTGCTCACGGGATTTTGCCGGTGCCAGCCCCCGCAACCGCCCTACTATTACAAAACTACACCTTATTAATAGGTCAAGCCAATACAGAATTGACCACCCCGACGGGTGCTGTGCTATTGCGAAGTTTTACCCAACCCCAGGAAAATGTTCCTCCCTTTACTATCAAAAAAATAGGTATCGGTGCTGGGACTAAAGACATGGAAGGACAAGCAAATGTTTTTCGGCTATTTATTGGCGAATATGAAGAAGAAACATCAGCCAATATCGAAGAGATTTCGATAATAGAAACAAACATTGACGATATGACTGGGGAACTGCTCCCTGCGATTGTCAGCGAACTGCTCAATGCAGGGGCACGCGATGCATTCATTACACCGATTATCGCAAAAAAAGGCAGACCCGCTTATATTATAACGGCACTCTGCGAACCCGAACGGATATTATCCATACAGGAAATATTATTCAAAAACACAACGACATTAGGCATTCGCTATCGAACGGAAAAACGAGTAATCCTGGACAGGAAATGGATAACTGTGAATACTCCCTGGGGCACCGTAAAAACCAAAATCGGATATATTGGAGAACATGTCTATCAAATCAGCCCTGAATTCGAAGACTGCTACTCCCTCGCCCAAAAACACAATGTACCTATCAAAGACATCTATAATTACGCCCAGTCCTATGCTAAAAAGACAATAAATAGGAATCCTGAATAGATAATAATCCACCTTTGTTCTGTTAAACTTACCCTGTTTCGATAGGCTGAGTAAAAGGTCTTTAACAATAACAGCAACTTACAAAAGATGCAATAAGTGGGAAAATTGCAGGACATAAAATATATAAATTTTATGTTCTGGGATTGATTAGAGAAGCGTCTCTTTATTGAATCCGAAATAAGAAAAAAAGAGTTTGAAAAAGATAGCTTATTTTTTTAAAATGTGAGATAGTTAATTTTCGTATAAAGATATAGAAAAATTAAAAAAGAAAAGAAGGAGAGTCATAATGCGATTAGATAGTAGAAAAAATTCCTTAATGAGATTGTTAACTCTTTTTCTCTTTATGTGGTGCATGTTTTTACTTCAGAATTTTTGTTCATCTGAAGAAAGAGGTGACGAGACAAAGGCACGGGAGTGGTATGAGAAGGCGAAGAATGGGGATGCAGAGGCAATGTTTAATCTTGGGGTGATGTATTACAATGGTGAGGGAGTAGCGAAGGATTATGGTAAGGCACGGGAGTGGTATGGGAAGGCGGCAGAGAATGGGGATGCAACGGCAATGTTTTTTCTTGGGTTGATGTATTACAATGGCAAGGGAGTCCCGAAGGATTATGTTTGGGCTTATGTATACTATACCTTAGCAATGAAAATAGCGGAACAAGAATCTAATAATGATGTATATAAAATAGCCAAAAGTGGAAGAGATTGTTTAAATGGTTTGTTTTTTGGAATAACCAAAGAGCAGGTTCAAGAAGCAGAGAAAATAGTTAATTCATGGAAACCAGGTCAATTGCCAAAGCGGTTAAGGTAATTTTTGGACATAGGAGTAATAAGATATGTTTATTCGAAAGGGATTGAAATTAATTGTTTTTTTGCTTCTCTTTCTTTCTGTTCTAGGTTCAAATCTATATGCTCGGGATAGTTATGAAAGACATAAGTTGGATTATTATGCGGTTCTGGGCATAGAGAGAGCCCCAAATAACCCCTTAGAGCCTTTGTTCAAGAAGTTAAACGATATTATTGACCAAGAAGGGGGAAATAGTGAGTTTATTAAGGACTTAAAGGAGAAATATGGGGTTAGTTTTGGCGGGGGTAAGAAGCACCGCTATTTATTTCACTGGGGATTTAATCAGGATATAGAAAAATTTGAACCGTTGATTGAGGCATTAAATAAAGAGATTTCGGAGGATATTAAGAAAGAAGGAAATCTCGATAAAAATCAAATGGAGAAGGAGAAAAAGGAGAAGGTGAAGGATGCGTTGAAATTTATAAAAGATAAGCGGAACGAGGCTAATAGAGAGTTGATTGAAAAGTGTATGCAAATTACGGGTCTGCCGAGAAATGAATCTGCGGGGCTACTCACGATATTGTGGGATATACACATTTTGGCGGATTACACAGGAAAGGAGTTAGAGGGTTTGCCACATTTTTGCGAGGTTAGCATTGATTTGAGAGAGAAAGGCATAAATCGTTTGTTTGAGCAGGATATTCGCCAGAGTTCGGAATTTGAGCGAATGGTAGACCAAATAGTCGAGCAATTGGATAGTGTATATAGCAATGGGCCGTGTGGATACTTAAATGTGTTATGTGGATATAGTGATTGTGAGAATCAAGTTAATGCGGGGGATGGAGCCCTTGCCCAACTTCTGAATCAATCAAAGATAATCAGGGGAATTTTAGAAAAGAATGGTATATTTTCGCAGTAGATAAACAAAACGGATGGTATATTGGTTTTGAATTAAGTTAAGGTATGTCCTCCTCCTTTACCACCTTTTTTCATGAAGATATACCTCAAAAAGCTCAAGATTTGACTTTTTATAATCGATAAATGCATCAAGGCGTTTAAGGGATAACTGGATAAATTCCTTTTTTATTTCACATCCTACAAAATATCGGTTGAGCTTAAAACAAGATATACCTGTAGTAGAGCTTCCAGAAAAAGGGTCGAAGACCCAATCACCTTCTAATGTGCACGACAGGACAATTCTATCCAAAAGTTGTATCGGTTTTTGTGTTGGATGCTTACCAAATTCTTTCTCGTTACCATTAGGAGCAGGAATTGTCCAGACCGTTTTCATCTGTTTACCGTGGTTAAGTTGTTTTATTTCATCATAATTAAACCGATGTTTTGTCTTTTCGTTTTTTCCTGCCCAGATGATTGTTTCTGTGGAATGTGTAAAATATCTGCATGAAAGGTTAGGTGGTGGATTGGTTTTCTCCGATGTAATATCATTTAAGATCTTCATACCTAATTGTTGCATTGCAAAACCTACCGAATATATTACATGGCTTGTTCCTGTCACCCAGATTGTTCCGTCCTGTTTTAATAACTTCTGACATAGAGAGAGCCATATATAGCTAAAGGGATTTTATTATGTTCCTATAAATTTTATCATGGATAAAACGCAGAAATATAATTCTGTAAATACGAAAGTTAAGAAAGCATGGTTTTATCGAATGATATAGGTCATTCCTTTTTCGAATGGGACGCATAGGACACATGGGACAAATGGGACGAATAGGACGGAAGAGGTTAACTTGAGTTAGAAGGTTATTTGCTATGCAAAGTTATCGCGATTGTTGGGAAGAAGTATAAGTCAGTTGTCTATGTCGTATAGGTTGTCTTTTTATCTAAAACCTAAGACATTCATCATGTCATAGAGGCCGG
>DAOSUS010000001.1:115670-144520 GCA_035378955.1 Candidatus Hydrogenedens sp.
TATAGGTTGTCTTTTTATCTAAAACCTAAGACATTCATCATGTCATAGAGGCCGGGTTTGTTTGCGTAAGCGTATCGGGCGGCACGGATAGCACCCCGGGCAAAGTTATCGCGATTGTGGGCTATATGGGTCAATTGTATTCGTTCTCCGTGTCCGATAAAGTAAACTGTGTGTTCTCCTACGACATCGCCACCACGAACTGCCAGCACACCGATTTCATCTTTCTTTCGCGGTCCAATAACTCCTTCTCTGCCATATACAGCCTGTGTTTGTAAATTCAGGTTCAGTCCATCGGCTACTTCTTTTACCAGTCGTAAGGCAGTTCCACTGGGGCTGTCTTTCTTTTGATTATGGTGAATTTCTACAATTTCTACATTATAATCTAAACCTAAACACTCCGAAACTTCCTTTACTAAACGGAATAATAAATTTACGCCTACACTCATATTGGGTGCATATACAATAGGTATTTCCTGTGCATATTGTTTCAGGGTCTGCTCCTGCTCGGCAGATAATCCTGTTGTGCCAATTACAATCCCTTTTTTTAGTTGATAGGCTATCTCTGCATGTTGCAGCGAAGAAGAAGGTTGGGTAAAATCTATCAATACATCTGCTTTCTGTATTTCTGTTTTCGCATCACTCCCTAAAGAGATTTCTTTGGGGGTGGATTTCTCGCCACCGTAAGAAATTACTCGACCGGCAAATTGAGGCAAGTCAAAAGCGCCACATACCTGAATGTCTTCTTCCCAGCCTGACACTTCCAGTATTCTTCGACCCATCTTACCTAATGCACCTGCCACACAAATCCGCATACTTTGTCTCCTTTATTCTTATTGTTTTGTTATTCCTAAGTTATATTAGTTTATCCATAGGGGTGTTGACGCTAAAAATACCTGACCTAAAAAGTATAAGGGACCACCGATAAGGAAATTCCATTTGTCCGCAGTCTTAAATCGGTCACGAGCAACAAATATATCGGAGGCATAAAAAATAAGAGCCCCTAAGGGTAAATTCCACAAACCGCCGTATGCCCAGGCACCTATTGCGAACGATACCATGCAACTAATGATTATCATATACATATATACAGGAATTCGCATATCACCGAGGTTGGGATTTAACCAAAATCCAATAGCAATGGCAGGCACAAGAGATACACCCATAGCCGAAATTGTTAAAGACCAATCCACCTGAGCAAAGAAAAATGCAAGGATATAACAAACATGTGCTAATAAAAAGGAAACCAAACCGAGCAGAAAAATAACGGAATTTCTTGATAATAAAAATAAATCACCCCACCAGGAGCATACCAAACCGACAATAATCCATATCATTGTAATGTGAAGAGAATCCGGCACATCATAGAGCCAATAAGTGGAAAATGCTATGTATAAAAAACAATTAGACGCCATCATTTTACCAATAGCCCGTGTCCATGGTTTCTTTTTATACTCTCCATACAAGCACATTAACAAAAAGAACGCCATTACTATAACAGCAGAAATAACATGTTGCATTAAACGGCTCTCCTTTAAATACAGCTGAATTGATTGTAAAACAAATAAAGAGCCAATAACAAAAAAATAAGAAAATACTCGCGGTGATATATAATAAAATAAGGCTTATCCGCGAATTTTTACAATAATGATAACTAATATTATAGGTATTAATACTGCAATTGTCCACTTATATTCAATTGCAAATTGGATAATTTGACCTATGTCCATAAACAAATCCTTATTTTAATCCGAAGAAAACACCTATTCCAATGGCGATAAGTCCTAAAATTATTCCCGGTATACACATGAGCCGATTAAAAGCGGTATCCTCTGTCCAGAGTAGTCCATATCCATTCCAGAAGGCAGAACCTCCCGCTAAAAGAATTACGGAATAGGAAAAGAATGAAGGGAAAAATGGAGATTGGCTGTTTTTTAGGAGTGGAATAGAGAGGATAACGGCTAAAATGGCACTTATTAATCCACTTACCCACATAGGCGTTGGTTTTGGTGCACTTGCTGTTAATATTCGAAATTCATTGGGGTCATCGCTGGGCTTCCGTTTTAAGTGTTTATAACCAGCAGGGGCAGGTTCAGCCTTTTCTTGATGTTCAGCACTTGCGGAAAAAGGATTATCAACAGTTCCTTTTTCTGTAATCTCTTCTACATCGCCTATCCATCCTTTTTTCTCATCAGTTTTTGTCTCTTTATCGGAAGTATCTGAAACTTTAATACGGATATCCCCCATTTCGGACATTAAATCCTCAAAACTTAACGATACCTTCTCTTCTTTCTTTTCGGGAATAGCTGCTGATGGAGGAACTTTTTGGGTTTCCGTTGTTTTTGGAGGTGATAATTGCTGTTTAGGAACAGCACATAAACGGCATGCAATTTTACCGTCGGATAAACGCACCAGATGTGTCCTGCATATGGGCTTTTGACAAGAAGGACACAGTACCCCGCAAGTTTTACATATAACTTTACCACACAAAGAGCATTTCGCTACTGCTGGATTTTTATTACAAACGGAACAATTCATAACTTACCTTTTCTATTTTTCTATATCAAAATAATATAACACAAGATTAAAATATTGTAATATTATAGTTAATAAATTTTACAATATATAAATCTGAAACCTATAATAGGGTAAGATGATATGAACAAATACATCAAGCAAGGGTTTTTCCTGATACTCGTTTTTTTCCTCTGTTCTGCTTGCACGAAAACTATTACTGTTCCGAATGTGGTTGGCTATCCGGAAAGTGTAGCTATGGATGAAATTCGGTCTGCTGGATTTTATTCTATATCCTTATCATATATGTATTCGGACGATGCTCCTGAAAATTATGTAATAAGTCAGGACCCTGTTGGTGGTTCAAAAGTTAATGAAGGAACGAATATTACTCTTGTAATTTCCCGAGGTTCGGACAAAGTCGGTGTCCCGTATATAATTGGAATAACACAAAAAGAGGGTATAGAAATACTCAAGCAATCTTCTTTAAAAGTAGGGACTATTTCACGAGAGTTTTCGAATACCTATCCTCTGGGTTATATCATTTCACAAGAACCGAGATACGGAACGAAAGTTCTCTATGGGAGTAAGGTTAATATAACCATTTCCTTAGGTAAAATTCCTGACCCTTATGAACTGCGTCCAATCACCCGTGAAAGGGCCATTCGTATTGCTTGTTATGTAAGGAAGACGAAAATCCGTTCTGAAGATGGAACCCTCGTTCCGATAGCATGGTCTATGATAAATCAAGCCTGTCAGGATAGAAGTCTGTTATTGCAATATTTGATTGCTTCGACACCGGACCCTGTTCCCGAATCTGAGCCGATACTTGACCCGAATGAATTAACCGCAGACACTATCCAGCAAGTTATTTCTCATCCTTATGTAGATGTGGCTTCGATGAATATTACAGGTCCTTTAATTGTGTTCCAAAATCTTGTATCAACAAACGATATTACTTTCCCCAACGAACCTATACATGTCTATTGGCCCTATTATCATGCCGTTGCTGTAAATGTTGAAGGTAATGTCTGTATAATGGACCTATCCATACAGGACGAACCCATTCCTATCGGCGAATGGACGGCGAAATTAAGCAATGAAACGACCTGCGAAGAAGTTAGTGAAAAGGGATACTGGGAGATATGGTCTTATTGGTTGTCATTGATGAGCAACTGGCAGGTAGAAGAGACACCCGAAAAACTTTGTGGCTATACTATAACTCCTATACTTACCTTCCGTTCGGACCAGAAACCTCAAATTCAAGGGGTCATAGATGCCTTATCTACACTTGTTGTTCAAACCTATGCCTTCCAGACATTGGTAATGGATAATTATGGTATTGATCTACCCATAGAAGTTGTTCCATTCATAACATCCTTATATACCCCGGGTACTATTAATGACTTATGTTCATGGGTTCCTTTCCTTTTTTGCCAGCAATAGTAAATGAACATAATTTTTAAACAATGTCAATCAAATTTTCCTGTTATTTTGTGTAAAATTGATTTCTTCACAATTTTAAATTTTTTTCTTGATTACCTTTCTATTGATTGTTATAATTATTTTAATATTTTAGAAAAGGACGAATAATGAATAAACAAATGTATCGAGGTATCCGCAAACAATCAAGCATAACTGTCTTTGGACTTCCACTCATTGATATTTCCCTCGGTCCGGATATAGAAAAGAATGAAATGCGAGGATATGCTAACGGCATTATTGCGATTGGTGATATTGCTAAAGGCTGGATTGCGATTGGTGGACTGGCAATGGGTATCGTTTCTTTCGGTGGTTTATCTATCGGTATTATCTCAATAGGTGGATTATCTCTTGGTCTCATTGCATTAGGAGGTTTTGTTATGGGAGGTGTGTGTATAGGAGGCTTTTCGATTGGTGCTGTAGCGGTTGGTGGTGGTGCGATTGGCTATTATGCCTTCGGTGGCGGAGCATGGGGTAAATATGTTATTTCAGCGGCAAAGCGTGCTACAGAAGCCATTGAGTTCTTTAAACAATGGTTTCCCTTCTTACCAATACTATAAAGAAAGTTTCCTAGAAATCACTTAATCAAAAGATAATTCTACCAGTAGTCGAAGGATTTATCTTAATAAATAATGTCTAATCATCTACGAAATCCTGGTTTTTACCTTATGATAATGGGGTGGTGGTTTATGCTCTTCTTTGTAATCCATTTACTGATATATCCTATACCTGTTTATTTCTTCTCCTATATTCGATATTTTGGAGCCGCTATTATCGTTGGGGTCTTTACATTTGCCTTAGGATTTTTAAATGCAAAAAATAATTTCTGGAGCCGATTAAATCTTTGGGGAAAATATTTGGCTCTTGTGGGTTTTTATTCAATAAGTGTTTTGTTTGTGCTTATTAATTCCATTTTAATGGAAATGTATATATCCGTGAAGTTCTTTGATTTAGCCAATGATAGTGATTTTGAAATGGTGGGTTTACCTTCCGTGGTAATCTACTTTGCTATTGGCATGTTATTCGTGATAATTGTTAGTATATCCCATAAATTCCAACAAAAAGATTAAGTAAAAAATAGAAACAATAGATATCCTTTTTTAAGTGTTTATCATAAAGAAAAAATAAAGAAGGAGTTTTTTTGTGAGTTATCGCTGGATAGTAAGTGATATAGATGGTTGTCTTACACCGGAAACCTCAGAAGCATGGAATTGGAATACCTTTAAACAATTAGCCGAATTTTTTCATAAAAGGAAGAGGAATGGTTCCTATCCTGTTCCGTTAATTTTATGCACAGGCAGACCTCAGCCGTATGTAGAAGTCTGGGCAAAAATTTTTGATTTGCAAGCTCCCCTTGTATGTGAAAATGGAGCAGTAATTTATACCTTAAAGGACAATGTTTCACGATTTGGTCCCGGTGTAACACCCGAAAAAATTCAAGGATTACGCAATCTGCGATTGTTCATTGAGAAGGAACTTTTACCTGAACAACCCGAAGTCATTTATCAATTTGGTAAAGAAGCTCAACTTTCTTTGTTTAGTCAAAAACCAGAATTGTTCCGTGGAATGATAGACAGGATTAATGATTTTGTTAAACAACAAGGGGGACCCAAATTGGTTATTCAACCAAGCCATTATTATTTAAATATTTCACTTGATGGGGTTAATAAAGGCGAAGCCATCAAGGTTATATTAAGCGAATTAGGCTCTAACCGTGATGAAGCAGTAGGTATTGGAGACACCTTAGGGGATATTGCTATTCGTGAACAAGTAGCCTTTTTTGCATGCCCTGCCAATGCCCATAAAGAAATAAAGGAATATGCAGATTACATTTCCCCTTACCCGGACATTTTAGGTGTATTAGACATTCTGCAACATCAGCCCTTTTTATCCGTGTGGGATTTGGTCTCCGATTAATTGGTGAACATGCCGCGGAACATAAAATATACAGCGCCGACAAGGCAGAAAGAGGCCCATACGAAATCCATACGAATTTGCTCTTTCATATATAAAACAGAAAAGATAGCAAATACAATCATGGTAATAACTTCTTGAAGTACCTTTAACTGACTTAAACTGAGAAATTGAAATCCGATACGATTGGCAGGGACCTAAAGGCAGTATTCAAAGAATGCTACAAACCAACTGAATACTATTGCCATAAATAAGGGTTTACTTTTTAAATCTTTTAAATGTCCATACCACGCATAAGTCATGAACAGATTTGATAATATCAATAAAATAATCGGAGCAGAACGATACCACATATAAAAAAACACCTAATTGTATTTTGAAACGGGATTAATTTTAAGGAGAATGATAATATAATAACACATTTTCGCCTGAGATAAAAAATTCTTATAATTATCCAATTCTTACGACTGTATTTTTCCGAGATATACCTTCCGTATCATAGTGAAACGAGTGTTTCATTTCTCCATATAAAATTGAAACATTCGGCACTTTGTTTATTCACAGGACTGCCTAAACCCCGTAGTTTTATATACTTTTTGATCATCCTTACATGGCACGATGTTTGCTTAAATTAAAATGACAATTGAACAACAAAGAAAAACCTAAACCTTAACAAAAGGAGGTATGACCTATGAGAAGATGGTGGGACCCAATTCAAGAGTTAGAACAACTCAAACGCGAAATGGATGATTTATTCCGCACATTCAGCGAGGATGTGTGGGACATCCCTTCGTTCCGCTTCTCGTTCCTACCGGGCGTCTCCACACGCACCTATCCTCTCGTCAATCTTGCAGAGGATAAGGATAATGTCTATGTGGAGGCACTGGCTCCGGGTATTGACCCCGAAACGCTGGAAGTCTCCGTGCTTAATAATACCGTCCGTATTGCAGGGGAAAAACCTGCGATAAAGGATGTGAAACCGGAGGCATTCCATCGCAATGAACGCGGTGCTGGGAAATTCATCCGCACTTTATCGCTCCCTGTCGAAGTAGATGCCGATAAAGTAAAGGCAGAGTATAAGAACGGTATCCTTCTGTTAACTCTGCCTAAAGCCGAATCCGCAAAACCCAAGCAAATTTCAATAACTGTAAATTAATAACCCATAACAAAAAGGAGGTGTTGGCTATGAAAGAGAGCACAATTCCCGTCAGAACACAATCGAAACATGTCCCCGATACACGGGACAGTTCAAAAACACTCAGACCGCCTGTGGACATCTTTGAAACGGCAGAAGGATTAACTGTCATCGCCGATTTGCCCGGCGTACTAAAAGAAGATGTCCAGATTCAGGTGGAGAATGACATCCTGACCATCAAAGCAGTTGCTAAAAGCAATTTGAATATCGAGCCGACTTATCGGGAGTTTGAACTATATCCATATTTCCGTCAGTTCCAGTTAAGTGATAAGACGGATCAGGAGAAAATCAAGGCTGAAATGAAAAACGGTGTGTTGATTATCCACTTGCCAAAGAAAGAAGAAGCGAAACCGAAACAAATACCGATTACGGTGAGTTAAGAATAATGAGGGCAGGTTCGTAATAGAATCTGCCCTATAAAAAATAAAAGGAGGTGAGGTTTATGCGTAACACATTAGTCCCTATCCAGATAAAGGAAAGGATAAATGATTTGCGTCAGACCTTTAATAATTGGTTTGACCGCTTCTTAACAACCCGTAAAGATACGGGAAATTGGCTCGCGCATGAACCTGTTTTCTTCGACTGGTTCAATACCACCACATTCCCGGCGGTAGATGTCGAAGAAAACGATGACGAAGTTATCGTTAATGCAGAAATGCCCGGCTTGTCTGAAAAGGATTTCCAGGTAGAACTTCAAGGGCAACGGCTTGTCCTGCGGGGTGAAAAGAAGTTCCAGCAGGAGAAGAAGGACCGCTCCTATTACTATGCGGAATGCCAATACGGCTCCTTCTCTCGTGTTATTCCTTTGCCCTGCGAAGTTATTGGAGAGAAAGCCGAGGCAAATTACAAGAATGGAGTCTTACAGATTCGTCTGCCCAAGAGCGAATCTGCGAAGGCACACCGTATTCAGATTAAAGTTGGATGATAGGCACACAGGCTCGTATTAATACCACACCGCATTACAACACAGACAAAGGCACAGGTAAACAACCTGTGCCTTTACTTTATTAAAACACATTTAAAAATTCATAGACCTTCTCTTTCTACAACAACCTACAAAAAATCTCTCTTTCGGGTTCTATTAAGAGATTTATTCGTCATGCACCATTGAAGTAAAATAAGTATGGATAAAAATTACTCAATCGAAGAAGGGATATATAAACATGGAATTTCGTATAGAGAAAGATGCGTTAGGTGAAGTGCAGGTTCCGCGCCATGCCTATTACGGTAGCCAGACCGTTCGTTCGTTACAATTCTTTTCCGTGGGCAAAGAAAAAATGCCTATGGAGATTGTCTATGCATTGGCACTTGTGAAAAAAGCCTGTGCAAGGGCTAACCGTGACCTCGGCTTACTTAAATCGGAATATTGTGAAATTATCACAACCGTGGTAGACGAAATTATCGCAGGGAAATGGGACGACCAATTCCCCCTGCATGTCTGGCAAACGGGAAGTGGCACCCAAACAAACATGAATGTGAATGAAGTCATATCCACGCGTGCTAATGAACTTTTAGGCTCACCCCATAGCACGAAAAAGCCCATACATCCCAATGACCATGTGAATATGTCCCAATCTTCAAACGATGTTTTCCCGACCGCGATGCATGTAGCCACCATATTGGAAATAAACAACCGCCTGATACCTGCCTTAGAAGAATTTTACCAATCACTTACGCAAAAATCGGAAGAATATAAAGATTTAATTAAAACGGGTAGAACACACATGATGGATGCAACGCCGATTACCTTAGGGCAGGAATTCTCCGGTTATGCACGGCAAATCGAACAAGCCATCAATCGTGTTCAATTATCTCTAAAAGATTTATACGAATTAGCATTGGGCGGAACTGCTGTTGGCACAGGCTTGAACGCTCCGACACATTTTGCTGAAAAAGCAGTTGCATACATTGCCGAATTAACCCAACAACCCTTCCGTCCCGCAGAAAATAAATTTGAAGCATTAGCGGGACATGATGCATTGGTTATGCTTTCTGGTGTATTAAAAACATTGGCTTGTTCCTGCATGAAAATTGCCAATGACATTCGACTTATGGGCAGTGGTCCCCGTTGTGGATTTGCCGAACTGCTCCTGCCCGAAAATGAACCCGGCTCCTCCATTATGCCCGGCAAAGTCAATCCGACCCAGTGCGAAATGATGACCATGGTCTGTGCCCAGGTGATAGGGAACGATGTAACTATTAACATTGCAGGTGCCTCAGGACAATTTGAACTCAATGTTTATAAACCCGTGATTGCATACAACATTTTGCAATCCATACAGCTCCTTTCCGATGCCTGCCAATCCTTCACCCGAAATTGTCTGAACGGTATTCAAGCTAACCGCGAAAAATTAGCATACTACCTTCAAAATTCATTGATGTTAGTAACGGCACTAAATCGGAAACTTGGTTATGAAGTTTCCGCGCAAATTGCCCGCAATGCCTATAAAAATGGCACAACCCTGAAAGAAGAAGCGCTGAAAACAGGCTTAATCACCGAACAAGAGTTTGACCAGATTGTTGACCCTAAAAAAATGATTTCCCCTTCTCAATAACAAAGATTTCTATGGGCTATCTTCGTAGAGACCCAAAAATACACGCATAAAAAATAAGCACCTGCTTTGAAGTAGGCCAATGCGGCTTTGTGAATACCGACAAATACAGCCAAAAGAAAATTGATAATAGGGTTTTTATTTTGATAATATAATAATCCCTATTGGGGTTAATAGGGGCGGTTAGCTCAGCTGGTCAGAGCATCTGCTTTACACGCAGGGGGTCGCAGGTTCGAGTCCTGCACCGCCCACCATTCTTTTAAAATTCCTACAAATACAGTATCTTTTGTATTTCCAATAAATATTATTTGTAAGTATTTATAGAACTCATTTATCCCTTTTGTAATTGAGAAAGAGGAGGAGTGGGGTTTCTGTTTTATACTAAGGTTACAGTAAAAAAATATAAAAGAAAAATTTATATTTACGAGAACGCCTGTTTTCATATAATATTACATCTAATTACATCTATTGATTAAGGAAATTAGAAGGGTGAAGAAATAGTGGAATTTGAGAATCCAATGTTAGATTTATTACCTCCGCCAGGAACGAAAGTAGCGGTAGGGATGAGTGGTGGAGTGGATTCTTCTATGGCAGTTTGGTTATTGAAACAGCGGGGATGTGAAGTTATCGGTTTGACTATGTCGCTATGGAATAATCAGTTCCCATTGCAGGATACTGGTGTAAAAGGATGTTTCGGTCCTGGCGAAGAACAGGAAATTGAAATGGCAAAATCCGTTGCAAAACGACTGGAAATCCCGTTTCATGTTATCCCATTAGCGGACGAATATAATGAAGCCGTGTTGGAATATTTCCGTCAGGAATATCTCGCTGGTCGAACGCCTAATCCGTGTGTTCGTTGTAATCGCACTATAAAATTTGGATTTTTGATAGAACGAGCAGAAAAAGCGGGCATTCCCTTTGACTATTTTGCCACAGGTCATTATGCCCGTGTTCATTTCGACCCGATGCAAAATCGGTATTTATTGCTTCGCGGTATTGATTTGGAAAAAGACCAGAGTTATTTCCTTGCCATGTTGCAACAGGAACAATTGAAAAAGATTGTATTCCCGTTAGGGAACTTGACCAAATCGCAAATTCGTCGTTTAGCACAAAATGCGGGCTTCCCGGAACTCGCCGAACAAAGTGAAAGTCAGGATTTTTTAGAGAGCAATAAATACGATGTTCTATTTCGTGAAGAGGAAGTGAAGGAAGGGGACATTGTGGACGAGAAGGGACATATTTTAGGGAAACACCACGGGATTGTCCATTACACTATCGGACAACGCAAAGGTTTAGGTATTGGTGGGGCTGGTGAGCCGTATTATGTTATCGGGTTAGACCCAAAAAACAACCGCGTTATCGTAGGGCGTAAACCTGCCCTTCTGAAACAAGCCATGAGAGTTATTGACTGTAACTGGGTCTCCATTCCTAACGTACCTAATACACCTATGAAAATCCGTTGTAAAATACGGCTTCGACATGAACCCGCATCAGCACAATTAGAGAAAGTCGACGAGTACGGAAAAATAGTTCGTGTTACCTTCGATGAACCTCAATCAGCAATTACGCCGGGACAAACCGCCGTTTTTTATAATAACGATATTGTTTTAGGTGCTGGCACCATAGACTCCGTCGAGAAATAATCAGCAATAGTTCTTGATTCATTCATGGTTTGTTCGTGAGTATCAGATAAAGATTTCATTGGTAATTATCTCATATAATCCATTAAAGAGAAGGAGATGTAAGTGGTTATAGGAGGAAAGAGCGTGGAGATTATGGAAGTAACCAAGAAGGTAGCCGATGAAGTGAAGGTTTGCAGGTACCTGCAAGCCTTGGGATTGCTTAAAAAATTATACCACCTGCCCTTTTGGCTCTTCCGAACAGGTCGGTTGGATAAGGAGATGTATCTATAAATGATAGGCCTGTAGTCGGGAATGGTCACCGAGACGAGGCAGTGTTCTGGAAAAGACTCGACTTAGCTATGGATGGCTGTTAATGTTAGCATGGTAGAGACGAATGATTATTCGTCTCCAGGAAATTACAATTTGAAACTCGAGACCATTAGGCGGCGATATTTACATAAAGATATTGAGACGAATAATTATTCGTCTCCACGGAATTTCATTCGTTTTAACCTCCATTCTCTTGGCAGATTTAAATAGATAATCACCAAAAATTTTCTGCCGTTATAATTCAAAAAAACTTTCTTTCACATATTTCAATTTCCCTTTCTCTGTTTCATTCATCTTATTCTTTCTCGTTCTATCATTTGTATCATTCGTCTTATTTGCTCTATTTGTCTTATCCGTCTCGTTACTCCTATTCATCCCGTTCATCTCAACCATCTTATTCGTAACATACCTCTCTTTTGTCTCACTTGTCCCATCCGTCGCATTTTTCCCATCCGTCCCATAAATTACAATACTGATTTTTAAAATATTCCCCGATAAAGAGTATACTACATCAAAAATATTATGTTATGGGCAGGATGTTGTAAAGTTCATGTATCAGGTTTGGAAACCCAAATTATCAGAAGTTGTGCAACTGAAAGCATTAATAGACAATGCGGTCGGCAAAGACCTTGTTCTTCCGAGAACATTAGAGGAATTGTATGAAAATGTCCGTGATTTTTATGTATATTCGGATGAAAAGGGTCTTGCCGGATGTGTATCTTTGCATATAGATATGGAAGACCTTGCAGAAGTAAGAACGCTGATTGTGCGTGATGACCTCCAGCGAAAAGGTATTGGAAAAATGTTATTACATGCCGTATTAAATGAAGCCCGTGAATTGGGTATTCCTAAGGTCTATGTCCTTACGCGTTGTCCCGAGTTTTTTATGAAACAGGGTTTTAAAAAAACTTCGTTAGAACAACTTCCCTATAAAATACGAAAGGATTGTGCGCGTTGTCCTAAATACGGTGTAACATGTGATGAAATTCCAATGATTTTGTATCTAAGCGATAACAAAAAAGAAATCTCTCTTTGAAAGGAGTTGATTTTATGTTTGCAGGTGAAACAAAAAATACCCAACTTTCCCTTTTGGGTTTTGGCAATATGGGTCAGGCAATTGTAAAAGGGCTTTTGCGGAAAAATATTTTTTTGCCTTCACAGATTTTTGTGTTTGACCCAGCAGAAGATAAACAACAGGACGCTAAAAATATCGGCGTTCAAGTTGTTACTCATATAGAAGAGTTGTTAAATACTTCGCACATACTACTTGTTGCCGTAAAGCCACAGATGATACAGTCTGCACTTCAGCCATTGACATCTATAATCGGAAAAGAGGTTTTAATTATCTCTATTGCTGCGGGTATATCTATCCACTATTATAAAAATCTATTAGGGCACTCTGACCTTCGGATAGTTCGCACTATGCCCAATACTCCTGCGCTGGTTGGAGAGGGTATTACGGCAATTAGTTTTAGTGAGGAATGTTCAGAACAGGATAAAATTCTTGCTCAACAGATATTCCAATCGGTTGGAAAAACGGTTCTTGTGTCTGAGGAGCAAATTGATATAGTTACGGCTGTTAGTGGAAGTGGTCCTGCCTATTTCTTCTATTTATGTGAGTGTATGATAGAAGCAGGCAAATCTTTGGGTTTATCTGAAGAAATAGCATTATCCCTGGTTCGTCAAACTTTTTACGGTGCTGCCTCACTTTTAATAAATGGAGACGATTTGCCGGAGGTTCTCCGTGCTCGGGTAACTTCAAAAGGTGGAACTACAGAAGCCGCAATAAAAACAATGGAAGGGAAAAATCTTAAATCCATTGTTATAGAAGCAATCCATTCTGCATATCGTCGGGCACAGGAACTCGGAAAATAATCTTAGGGATAATAAGAAAATTGACCCTCTGGAATGATACAATTCATATAACAAATTTGTTTGAGGTCAACCCATGAGAAGAGACAAAGTCATATCGGAAGTATTAGGAGCAGAAACCATACTTACGCCCAGTGAAATTTATGCTCAACGTTTTCCGAAAAGTCTTGTTGGAGGCTATTCAGTAGAATCGGTAGATGAATTTCTTCATCGTGTAGCAGATACCGTAGAATTGCTTTTAGACCGTATTCAGGAATTGAAAGAAAAAATTGATGAGCAAACCAAACTGGTTGAATTTTATCGTCAAGAAGAATCCGTTTTACGAAGTGCTTTAAATTCTGCCCAGAAACTAAACGAAGATATTATAGAAAGTGCCCAAAGACAGGCAGAGGCCATCATCACAGAGGCTCAAACACGGGCACAACAAATACCCCTTCGATTGGAACAGGAGATACAACAACTATTACATCTACGGGATAGATTTCATCAAGAGGTTAAAACGGTTTTGCTTTCTTTTCAATCCATGCTTTCTGAATATGAATCCACACAGATAAAAAATTTATCTTCTGAAAACCGTGAAAAGATATTAGGTGAACTTCGGAAGTCCCTTGACCAGGCTTTATCCGTAGATTTTAATCTGGATTCGTTGACCGAAGAAGAAGGCAACCATGATGATACAGAATAAATCTTATATATTTTTCCTTCCTTTAATATTGATTTTTGTTTCCTTACATTTTTCGCTATATTGTCAGGACACGGAAGAAGATAGGGAATTAGATACCTTTTTCAAAAAATATACAGAATCGCGAGAAAAGATTGATGTTCTTGTAGCAACTTTCCAACAGAAGAACATTTATCCCGATGAAATCTATACAACTTTCGGTTCTCTTGTTTTCGTCAAACCTCAAAGGATGGTATTCACTACAGATGAGCCTAAAAAATACACCGTGATAGAGGAAAAACGAATTTACGAATATGAACCCGATATTAAACAGATAACTATTTATGATTTGAAAGATTCCGCAGAAACGGAGCTGTTTTTCTTTGCATTTGCGGAAGACCTAAATACACTTCGCAAAAAGTATCATGTATTGCCAATTCGTCTATCGGATGAACGAGGAAAACAGGGCATATCCATCCGACCTTTTACAGACAAGGAAGAGGACAGCTCTTTTGAAGAAATTGTTTTATACCTTCAGGATGATACCTTTTTACCTTACCGTCTGCGGATTGTTAATGAAGATAATGTCCAGACTATTGTTGATTTTGAACATATAGAAATCAATAATAAAATCCGACTGGAAGATACACAAATTTACCTGCCCCCAGGAACCAATGTGATTGAGAATGACAAATATAAAGAAACCATCACCGGTGAAGGCAAAAGAATTCCTGACCCTGCAAAACTGGACCCTAAATATGTTGACACATCTCCCAAGACATCCATTACAAAAAAAGAGGAAAGCGAAAAAATAAAAGAGGAAAATAAACCTCAGAATATTCCCGAAGAATCAAATCAAATAGAAATAAGAGACCTTGAACCTATTAAAAAATAATTGAATACGGAGTTGTTTCTATGGAAGATTGTAAACTTCCTCTTATTCTTGCATCGGCATCCCCTCGTCGTCGTTCGTTGTTAGCATCCATAGGTATTGATTTTGAGGTAATTGTTAGCTATGCGAAAGAAACAGATGACGGGGATTCTCCTACAACACTGGTTGAGGAAAATGCCTATGCCAAATGTGAAGAGGTAACATCCCGAGTGGCTTATCCGGCAGTAATTATTGCGGCAGATACGCTCGTATTTTGTGATGGTGAAGTTTTGAGTAAACCCCGGGATGTAGATGAAGCACGGAGTATGCTTCGGCGTCTTTCGGGAAACACGCATCAAGTAATAACAGGTATTGCCATAGCCAATACCGCGGATGGAAGAAGGGCAAGGGGTTCTGAAATAACAGATGTTACTTTTCGCACTCTGAGTGATGAGGAAATCGAAACTTTTATTCGTGTAGTGAACCCTATTGACCGTGCAGGTGCTTATACGGTAGATGGTCCGGGAAGTTTGTTAGTGTCACGGTATGACGGTTGTTATTACAATGTATTAGGACTACCTATCGTCCGTCTGGATAAATTACTTCGTAAGGTAGGGGTATTCCTATTCCAACGAATTAACGCAGGAAAAGCAAAATTTTTATAAATTCTGATTTGTCCGAGTAAATCATAAAAAGAAGGAAAATAAAGTATAATAATTTGAAAAGAACAATCCTACCAGGAGGCAATATTATGCTTTGCTCAAAAAAAATTCATATATCCACACTTTCACTTTTACTTTTATTTTTTACCTTTCAATTACAGGGAGTATATTCAGACATGATACATGAGATAAAAACAGAGCATTATGTTTTGCGATTAGATGAAGTTACCGGTGAAATAAAATCACTGGAAAGTAAAGGTCAGGAATTTGTGTTTTCTTCCGACCAGCCTCGTGAACTTTTTAAGTTACGACTCCGTAATGATAATGGAGAGGCAACAGACCTGACTTCTTTGCAATCTTCTCAAATTCGTTTTTCCAGAAATGACTCTGTAGAGAGAAAAGAAACTCAAATAGAAATGGAATTTCTTCAGATTGACAAAAAACCGATAGATGTAACGGTTTTTATCAAATGTCCTTTAAATTCCTCATTAACTTATTGGACAATGAAGGTAAAGAATGAAACAGGTCTCTGGTTAGAACATATAGATTTCCCGGTGGTTGTTGTTCCCAATGATTTGCCTAATTCCGGTGGAGATGCACGAATTTTTTGGCCCGGGGGAGAAGGGGTTGTTGTTGAGGATTCGGAACTTCGCGAAAAAAGTTGGTTACGCTGGCAACCGATAGAACATCCGACTATGGGCTGGAATGGCATTTATCCCGGACCTGCCCAGATGCAATTCATGGCGTACTATACACCTCGTGCAGGACTGTATTTTTCGGCTCATGACCCCAAAGGGACACCCAAAGGTATCGAATTTCATAAGCATCCCTCCGGAGGCATTTACCTTGATTTCCGTCTTTTTCCCGGACCCGTATGCGGAACTGAGTATACTCTCCCTTATCCTATGGTATTAGGAACTTTTCAGGGGGATTGGCACGATGCCGCAGATATATATCGGAACTGGTGGGAACATTCCGCCATGTATAAGCCCCCGAAATTAGAAGAAAATAAGATGATTCCGGATTGGTATTTTAAGTCGCCGGTAGTCATTATGTATCCCGTTAGAGGTCAGCGTGATTTAGGAGTGGAAATGACACCCAATCCCGAATATTATCCCTACACCCATGCATTACCAATCTTACAGAAATACGCAAAAGAACTATCTGCTCCTGTGATGGCACTATTAATGCACTGGGAAGGCAGTGCTCCGTGGGCACCTCCTTATGTCTGGCCTCCTTATGGTGATTTGCAGGACTTCGTTCGTTTTTGTGATGAATTGCATAAAACAGGAAACCTTGTTGGACTTTATGGTAGTGGAGTGGCTTATACAATTCGCAGTAATACCGACCCTGCTTATGATATGACAAAGGAATTTCAGGAAAAGCGAATTGTGCAATATGTGGCTCATGCACCTGATGGCAAACCTGCAGAGAATGGAGTTTGTGCCGGTCCTAACGCACAGCGTATCGGCTATGACTTATGCCCTGCCAATGAATGGGTTAAAGAAGTCGTAGTAAATGAAATTGCAAAAATGGTTCCTTACAAAATTGATTACTTGCAGTATTTTGACCAGAATTTAGGTGGAAATTGCTATCGTTGTTATTCCCGAACACATGGACATCCACCGGGTCCAGGACTGTGGCAAACGGAATCTATGAAAGACCTCTATCGAAGAATACTTGAACTTATTCATCAAAATAATGCCAATATGTTAATTGGTTGTGAAGCCAATGCTGCCGAACCTTTTATTCCTTACCTTCTATTTAACGACAGTCGTTCTTATCTCAGTCTTGCCATAGGTATACCCGTGCCTGCCTACGGTTATGTTTTTCATGAATATTTGAACAATTTTATGGGAAACCAGAACGGAACAAGCCATTTCGTGGATGAAGAGAAAAGCACTTACAATATGCACCAACGCATAGCCATTTCTTTCGTTCAGGGAGATATGTTAAGCCTTAACTTACGGAAAGACGGGCAAATAGCATGGGAATGGAGTTCTGCTCCATGGGACAAAGGACCCGACCAGGAACAGATACGAACTCTGGTTCGTAACCTGAACCTTTGGAGAACAGGAAATGGGCATTCCTATCTCTTCTTTGGCAGAATGTTGAAGCCGTTTGCTTACAGCGGGGATAAAGATGTGCCTATGATAACACCCCGAAATGATACCATTCATTTCCGTTCTATCCTTACCTGCCGATGGGCATATAAAAACCGTTCGGCTCAATTCTTAGTCAATTACTTGCCTGAGACACAAAAAGCAACTATCCATCTATCGGAAAACTACCGAAATAATATAATGTTATACAACGAACCGAATACCACAACTTCACCCGTATCCGCAAAACCTGATAATGAGGGTAATCTCACTATAGAAATACCTCCTCTTTCCGCAATCATGTTAGAATGGCAATCTTTATAGTTAAGTTTTCTCCGAAGTAAATTTGATATTTACTTTTACATTATCTTTCTTACGGACTTACACAATGCCGTTTTTTTATGTTATCAGGTATTAGGTGATAAATTGTTTTTTCGACGGACTATAAATAAATATAGTATGAAGATAATAAAGCCACTGATAAGACATGCTGAGAGAGCAATCAACTGGGAAGCGGTCATTCCAAATGTTGCATGGGGACTATCTCCACGGAAATTTTCATCAAAAAATCGCCAGGCACCATAAAGACAAAAATACCATAGCAGGACCTGTCCGTTATATTGTTTGTTATGGTAAATCATACGCAGTAGAAAGAAGATAATAATAAGTCCCAAGGTTTCATATAATTGTGTGGGATGAACAGGTAAAGGTAACAAATCATCTATATGCAATAAATGTTCAGTGGTATGGAAGTCATATATCCCGCTATCTTTTGGGAAAACAACACCCCAGGGGGCACGACATAAATCACCCCAACAGCAACTATTTGTGAAACAGCCTAATCTTCCAATCGCATGACCCAGAGCCAGATAAGGAGCCCCTATATCCGCACAGGGGAGAAAAGGGACTTTTTGCTTTCTTAAATAAAGCCAAACTCCAATAGTTCCTCCAAGAAATCCGCCAAAAAATACATAGCCACCTTCCCAGAAAAAAATGATTCTATATAGTTGCAGAATCCCTTCATATTGAATTATGTAATAGGCATGAGCACCAATCAATCCTCCTATTAATCCCCAGATTCCTACTTTTCCTGATACGGGGTAAGGCTGAGTTAATCGGCTATTTTCCCGCAAGGCAAGTGATACCCCTACTAAAAGTCCTAATGCCATAAAAAAAACATAGGAATGTAGTTCAAACACACCTATCTGAATAAGAACAGGCCTCATGATATTCCTTTCAATATAATGATAAAATCAAGTATCCTGCTTGTATGTTATAAATAGTTTATCTATAATCGGCGAAGTATTACAACAAGAGCAATCATAAACCCTATATTTATATTATCCCTTTTTAGGATTTGCAAGAAAGAGAGCATGCTTCGTGGTTCCGTAATATGCTTTTTTTCACAACCGCAAATAGGCTTCTCTTCTTCTGTTGAATTTCCCTCAGGAATACCTTCGGAGATACTACCTTCTGCGGCACCTTCTTTTATACCTTCCATAGGAATACCTTCCCCTGTCCCCTCTGGAAGAATACCTTCCCCTGTCCCCTCTGGAGGAGTTCCTTCGATTATCCCTTCTTGACTGCCTTCTCCTTCTTCAGGTTCTCCCTCTGTTGAGCCCTTTACATAAACAGAGCCCGCAATAAGTGTCGCATTTACAGGTAAAGCGTTTACATCTGCAAAAGAACAATAAAACGATAGGTTTTCTACATGATTATCGGGAAAGGTTCTCGTTATATAAATTGGAGACTCTTTTGAAATTGGGGATATGATGAGTTTATCCCTCGGCAAGGTGTTATCTGTCAACTTACATGGAACTGTAAATAGCGTATCTGATGGCATTGTATCCGAAACATCCCAGAGGACAACAACCATTATTCCTTGTGGATATATAGCAACACGATATTTTGCCCCTATGTTCAATAAAGAATTACTTAACACAATCGGTTGTTCGCCTTCAGATGTTTCGGAATCATACACCCAGGGTTCGTTATAAGTTCCCGAATTAAAAACATTATTACAACCTATTTGCATCTTAAATGGATCAAAAGCAAGAGCAATTACAGATGTGCGAATGTCTTCATCTTCCAATTTATAAAAATTAACATTGATTGCAAAGCACTCTCCGGTATTGATAGAAACAGAGGGGATAACCACTTCTACGGCACTACTCGATAGAGAGAGCAAATAAAATCCAATAAGAGCAAAAAAAATTGATTTACTTATATACTTCTTTTTCCTCATTACGGTTTCCTATGTGTTTATATAAATTAGACTAAAACACTCCAAATATAATAAGATATTATTGACATTAAATTATATCTGATTTGCACAAATAACAAGGATATTTTTATTGAGGTGGAGTAAAGAGGCAGAATGCAACCTATCATAGCTGTAATATGTAAAAGTTGTGGTTTGAAAATATGGGTACCTGCTGTTGTCCAGGGGAAAACAAGCTATTGTTTTAATTGCCGACAACCCATTGTGGTCCCAAATATGGGGAATGAGACCTCTCTTCGTATTGAATTTCATGAAGGAGACCGTGTTGATGACCGTTATATCATTCAAGGGATTATAGGGAAAGGGGGAATGGGATATGTGTATAAAGCACATGATGAATTATTAGATGAAGTAGTAGCCTTAAAATTTCTACATCCTAATTTATTAAAAACACCTAAAGCAGGACAATTATTTATTAAAGAGGCTCAGTTAGCACGACGATTACGCCACGAAAATATTGTTGCTGTTCATGATGTAGCATATACAAATGAAGGTTTTTTGTTTCTGAGCATGGAATATTTAGAAGGGCAATCTTTACGAAACATGTTAAGAAAACAACGGATAGACCGTCAATTTTTACCGATACGAATTGCCATACAATTTACTTTACAAATATTGCAGGCTTTAGAATACGCTCATCGCTGGGTAACCCATCGAGATTTAAAGCCTGAAAATGTTATGGTTTTACCGGGAGAAAAGATTAAGGTTCTGGATTTCGGTCTTGCCATTGCCGTAGAAGAATCTATATCTCATGCAAATACAAGTTCTTCACAGGAACAGAATGTTGTGGGGACTTATGCGTATGCATCACCGGAACAAAAGAAAAAGTGGCCATCAGATACACGCGCCGATTTATATACGGTAGGACTTATATTATACGAATTATTATCCTTGCGTTCCCCTGTGGACCCGTATGTCCCTCTTTTGCAAACGAGAAATGATATATCCCCATCAATTAATGATGTCTTAAACAAAGCACTGGCTGAGGACCGTGAAGACCGCTGGCAAACAGCACGCGATTTCCGTCTTGCTCTGGAACAAAGTTTTGAAAGTTCTTATAAAGATAAGTCTATACATATAATTACCTCGTCCGAATCAAAAGAATCTATATCTACTGAAAATATGGTATTTATGGAAGGTGGATATTTCTTGATGGGAAATAACGCCGTTCCCGAAGAATCACCGGAAGAAGAAGTCTTTGTGGAACCTTTCTGGATAGATATATTTCCTGTAACTGTTGCAGAATATAAAAAATATATTGAAGCGACATCTGCACAGCTTCCCCGTTATTGGTATGACCCCATGTTAAACGGTTCTGACCAGCCTATTGTCGGCATTTCATGGTTTGAAGCCAATGCCTATGCACAATGGGCAGGCAAAATGTTACCCTCAGAAAAGGAATGGGAATTTGCCGCCAGAGGAAAAGAAAACCGAAAATATCCCTGGGGCAATGTTCCACCGGATACCATTCATTGTAATTTTAATGATTATTTAGGTATGCCTTCGATTGTAACCATGCATGAAGAAGGAAAAACACCTGAAGGGGTTTATGACCTTGCAGGAAATGTTATGGAATGGACACGAGATTATTACCTGCCATACTCTATAGCAAGGAGCCACCCAGAAACGGTCCCCAATCCTCCACTACGAGCACTACGAGGCGGTTGTTGGAATTCCGGACCAGAAGCAATCACCTGCACAGCACGCAAAGGATTATTCCCGGAATCAAGACTCAATACCATCGGCTTTCGCTGTGTCATTCCCGCAAAAAAAATGTAAACACACCGATAGCTAACAAAAACAAAAATTTTTAAAAGCCTTTAACAATTACTCTTAAAGGGGGTCTGTTGATTATAATTATTTCATTATTTCATGGAATATCTTTACCATAAAGGAACAGACTTATGAAGAGTAGCAAGACTGCTGTGTTACGGTTACATTGTACGGATGTGCCGGGTATCGTCTACAATGTAGCGCGTTTTATATTTGAACGAGGTGGGAATATTATCCACGCTCAACAGCATAAAGAAGAAATTGATAATCGTTTTTTTATGCGTGTGAAATTTGATTGTTCCAGTATGAATGTTACTAAATCGCAATTTCAGAAAGATTTGGCGGAATTAGCAAAGCAATTTCACATGGAGACATCTATTTCTTTTGGTGATGACCGAAAAAAAATGGCTGTCATGGTTTCCAAGTATGACCACTGTTTATACGACTTATTCCTTAAGCATAAATATGGAGAAATCAACGCAGACATTAGTCTGATTGTTAGCAATCATCCGGATTTGGAACCTGTAGCAGAGAATTTTTCCATTCCTTTCTTTTATATCCCTGTAACGCCCGATACAAAATCACAGGCAGAGAAACAAACCCTTGAATTGTTTGAACATCATTATATTAATTTTGTTGTATTAGCGCGTTATATGCAGATATTAAGTGCTGATTTTGTGAATAAATATCGTAATAATATTATTAATGTGCATCATAGTTTCCTTCCTGCGTTTGTAGGAGCCAAACCGTATCATCAAGCCTATGAACGAGGAGTAAAGTTAATCGGAGCAACCAGTCATTATGTAACGGAGGATTTAGACGAAGGTCCTATTATCTATCAAGAATGTATCCATGTGAATCATACGCATAGCGTTGAGGATTTGATTGCTATGGGTAGAGATATAGAAAAGAAAGTATTATCGGAGGCTGTTAAAGCCCATGCAGATGACCGAATCATGGTTTATCGGAGAAGAACCATCATTTTTGATTGAGAAAATTTTTTAATTGCTCTTAATTTTCTGTCCTTTCTCACCATTCCACACACCCGCAGGACCTAAAGAATACCGATAAGTCTCCCGCCCTTCTATTCCCGCAGGTATATCGGCTGTCGATTCCTGTGCTTCAGCACGGGTCGGTTTAGACGCACTTCGATAAATGCTATATGCATACTCTATAGTAGCCGTATAAGACTGACCACTTTCCCCCGAATGGCTAACAGGCTTTGCATCTATGGGATAATATTGCGTGTATACCTTCACCTCTTTATAATATTCACCCCTTGCTCCCTTTTGCTCAAACTTAACTTCACCATGACGATTTTCGAGATTGAGCCGTTGCAATTCCGTAGCACCGATTTCGCCCAAACGCTGAAATACCTTATCCGTTTCACTGACATACCCTTCCGGTTTTTCTCGCAATCCAAAATCTGAAAGGACCTTATTCACAACACCCCCTTCAGGTCCTGACTGACAGGAAGATAAAATAAGCAGTGTCATTAACACAAATCCAGTAACATATTTCATAACAATATCCTTTTCCTGATTATTGTTAAATTAACGATTTTTTCTCCATTAAGTATAACATGCATACAGCTGTTTTTGATAATACAACCATCCGCCGACACCCTGCCCCATAAAGTTTATTTGTGTTTCATTTGGGTTTTAATTTTATCTGCTTTTTTGCTTTGTTATAGAAGGTTTTTCTAATTAATTGAGCACTTCTTTTGTTTTTTATTCCCTTCATACCCTATCATATACATTTATTGTCTTCTTGCCTAACGATAATACAGTTTGATTTTAAAGGAGAAACTTTATGTCCACTTCAAAAATAAAGAAGCTTCTTGTTCGTTCCGATGTTCCTATAGAGTTTACCTGGGATTTATCGCCGGTATTTCCTAATGAAGCGGCATGGGAAAAGGCTTATCAAAATTTAGAGGAAGAGATACCTAAATTTTCTCAATTCCGTAAGAAACTTGCACAATCCCCTGAAATACTCCGTTCCTGTCTTGAACTTGAAAGTAAAACAGGTCAGATACTTGAGAAATTAAGTGTATATGCCAACTTAAAAGTATGTGAGGATATAACCAATACGAAATTTTTAGCCCTTGCAGGACGAGTTCAATATTTAAGCATGCTATTGGCTCAGGCGGTTAGTTTTATCGCACCGGAAATTCAATCCATACCCGATAAGAAATTTCAGGAGTTTTTATCAAGCAAAGAATTGGAAAAATATCGCTTTTCATTGGAAAATCTGAGAAGGTTTAAACCTCATGTCCTTTCTGAAAAAGAAGAGTATCTCCTTGCATTACATACGGAAAGTGCAGGAGGTGCCGGAAAGATATTTGAGCAGTTGAATGATGCGGATTTGAAGTTCGGCACCATTACTGATGACAAAGGGAATAAAGTGGAATTGACTCATGGGAATTTCCGTGTCTTTTTGGAAAATAGAAATAGAAACCTTCGCAAAAAGGCATTTTTCCAATACTATAAAGTCTATGAAGAGCATGCAAATACAATGTCCGCTTCTTTATCTGCATCCGTTCTGGAAGATGTTTTCCATGCACGAGCAAGGAAATACCCTTCGGTTTTGGAAAGTGCTCTTTTTGAGGAGAATATACCGGCTTCGGTATATCATAACTTGCTAAATGCAGTGAAGGAGAACATTTCTCCTTTGGTTGAATATTTGGAATTGAGGAAACAGGTGCTGAAAATTAAGGATATCCATGCCTATGACCTGTTTGTCCCTCTTGTTGATAGGAAACAGAGAAAACGGAACTATGAGGAAGCCGTTAAGGATATCTCATCCGCATTAGCCCCCTTAGGTAAAGAATATACGCAAACACTGGAAGAAGGCTTGCTAAAAAAACGATGGGTAGACCGATATGAAAATAAGGGGAAACGGAGTGGAGCATTTTCGTGGGGCTGTTATCGCTGTCCACCGTATATCCTGATGAACTATAAAGATGAGTTAGAGGACTCTGTGTTTACATTAGCCCATGAAGCAGGGCATTCTATGCATAGTTATTTCAGCGATAAAAAACAGCCATTCCATTATAGTCATTACACGATTTTTGTGGCAGAAGTGGCTTCCACAGTTAACGAGCAACTCCTTGTCCATTACTATCTGCAAAAATTACCTTCCAAAGAAGACCGTATCCGTTTAATCTGTCGCGAAATTGATGAAATACGAACAACATTAATCCGCCAAACCATGTTTGCTGAATTTGAATTAAAAATCCATACCCTTGCAGAACACGGAGAACCCTTAACACTGGATGTCTTCCGCAACGAGTACCGAAATTTATTAAATATTTATTTTGGAGGGGCTTTAACCATTGACCCGCAATTAGAATTGGAATGTTTTCGCATCCCTCATTTTTATCATGCTTTTTATGTTTATAAATATGCCACAGGCATCTCCTCCGCTATCGCCATAGCAAAAAAATTAATCGAAGGGGACAAAAAAACACAAAAGAACTATCTGGAATTTTTGAGTATGGGTGGGTCCAAATATCCGCTTGATGAACTCAAATCCGCAGGTGTTGATTTATCCACTCCTCAACCAATACAGACCGCTATGAACCATCTGGGTGAAAGAGTATCTCAACTAAAGGAACTTTTGTTAAAATAAATAGATAAATGAAATGGAACTTAAAGGTAAAGGGTAGATTATGAATGCTAAAAAATACACTCATCTTTTCTTATTATTCTCTTTTGTCGTAGCCATTTTGTTCTTAGAGAATAATACATTTGGGGATTTTTCGTTTGAAAGTCTTATTAAACCGCTTGCAGGGCAAAGTATGCGAAATAGTAGTTCTGCCGAGGACATTGAGAAGAATGGTGACGCTCGTCCCATCGAACCGAATCAGACTTTGGTATTGATGGATGAGGATGGTCCTGGAATGATTACCCATTTTTGGAATACCATTGCTACGGAAAATGTATTCTATCCTCGTAGTATCGTGTTAAGAATTTATTACGATGGTTTAGAAAAACCCAGTGTAGAGGCACCTATCGGTGATTTCTTCGGGTTAGGACTGGCAGGACATAAGGAATTTATATCTCAGGTTGTAGTTAATACATCGAGGGGTCGTGCTCGTGTTTGTTTCTGGCCTATGCCCTTCCAGAAACATGTAAAGGTAACTGTTACAAACGAATCAAATATCCGTGTGGGTTCTTTTTACTATTATATAGACTGGAAAAAACTCAACGAATGGACTCCGGATACCCCTTATTTTCATGCTCGTTATCGTCAGGAATATCCCGCCAAACCTGGTAATTATACCCTCCTTGAAACACAGGGAAAAGGGCATTATGTAGGCACGGTCTATTCTACCTTACAAATGGAAACAGGTTGGTTTGGTGAAGGGGACGACTTTTTTTATATTGACGGAGCCGAAATGCCCCAATTAAAAGGAACAGGAACAGAAGATTATTTTAACGATGCATGGGGTTTCCGCGAATTTTATGCTCCTTACTATGGTGTCCCTATATATGAAGGGGTTTTCGCTGGAGACCGTGTAAGTATCTATCGCTGGCATATTCCTGACCCGGTGCATTTTGAAAAAAGTTTGAAGGTTGTTATCGAACACAAAGGCAGTATCATGAATGAAAAAGCCCCCGTTACAAAGATGGACCTTGCAGGTTTCAAAGAACGGCAGGATTGGGTTAGTTCGGTAGCGTTCTGGTATCAAACGACGCCTACGACATGGGACGAACCTCTACCCCCGTCAGATAAACGAGTTCCACCGTATAAAGTACTTAAATTTGATAGTCTTGTTTATCGTGCCGACCCGGCTATTTTGACAGTTCCTACCGAATATTATCTTCTTTATATACCTCTAACTCCAAAAGCAAGTATTGAATTTGACTTTGAGATTCTGCAAAAAGGCACTTATCGTATTGATTCTTATATGATTTTTTCGCTTTTAAGTGGTGTATTTCAACCTTATATAGATGGGAAACCTTTTGGAGCACCTATTGATTTCTCGGCTCCAGGTTTCGACATTGCTCCTTTATATTTAGATATTCATGAACTTTCTGAAGGGATACATACCCTTCGCTTTGAAGGAGTGGAACAAACCCCGAAATATACACGAACAATGGCACCGAAAACCTATGGCTTGGGAATTGCAAACATTATGCTTTTGCGTCTTGAAGATATGGAAGGCTACCGTAGCGTCCTGAAACAGTTAGACCCGAATGCCTTCCCACAGGAAAAGAAAACAGAACCATAACATATCTATCACAGATTAAAAACAAGTTGATAAAACTTATATTATTCAGAGGTTTGGTATGAAAGTTATCATTACAGGTGGTGGAACAGGTGGGCATATCTTCCCTGCCCTTTCCATATTGGAAGAATTGCAACGGCGAGACCATCTCTTGCTGGTGCAATGGATAGGGAAAAAGGGGAATCTGGAAGAAAAAATCTGCCAGCAAAGAGGAATCCCATTTCGAAGTGTTCCTATTCGTGGCTGGCCTCGGAAAATAAGTATTTCACAGGGAATAACCGCTTCTTTATTAGCCATCTCAATGATCCGTTCCTTCCAGATATTACTTCGTTTTCAGCCTCAAATTGTAATTGGTGTCGGCGGATATGTTTCCTTTCCCATTCTGTATTCTGCTCAAATGCTAAACATACCCACAGTCTTGCACGAACAAAATTCCCGTTTAGGTATGGCAAATCGCATCCTCGCTAAGAAAGCACAAAAGGTGTTCCTAAGTTTCCCACTGGCGGAAAATCTCCCCGAAGAGATTTACCCTTCTGAGAAATTCTTAATTACAGGAAATCCTGTGCGACATGCGTTTTTATCTCCACCACCCCGTGAAGAAGTCTGTGCTAAATTAGGACTAAATCCTGAACGAAAAACTATCCTTGTGATGGGAGGAAGTCAGGGAGCCCATACAATCAACCTTGCTGTTTCCGATATGTTAAGCAAATTAGAGCCCGATGAATTTCAGATTATCTGGATAACCGGACACAACGATTATGAGAAATATAAAAACCTTTCTGCACAGTCAAAAGTCTCATTGAGTATTTATCCTTTTTCTGAGGATATGGCAGATATGATGTCCGTTTCTGATTTACTGGTGGCTCGTTCGGGTGCTTCCACATTAGCAGAAATTACCGTATTGGGCAAGCCTTCCATTCTGATACCTTTCCCTTTTGCTACGGATAACCATCAAGAATACAACGCTCGTTCCCTTGAAAATGTGGGAGCCGCAGAAGTTTTACTCGATAAAGATTGTTCCGCAGACACACTACTCCCCCGTATCCGTAAAATCTTGACCGACCCCATTCGTCTTAATAATATGTCCAACGCTGCAAAAAAATTAGCCCACCCCCTTGCCTCCGAAACCATCGCCGAGGAAATCATCAAACTCGTCTTCTCCTTCTCAAATAAATAACGCCATTTTCCTTTCCCCTTATCCCGCCTCACTTATTGTTATAAAATATAACCCTAAATATATTTGCTTTAAGGATTTTTTTACTTACCCAATAAAATTTTAACAGTCTTTCAAGTATATAAAATCATATCCAAATGTTTTCCTATATCCTCTCATACTATTTTAGGCGATAATTTTAAACAATTACCAATATAGACAAATGCTATTAAATACAAATCTTTTTGCTATGAAGGACAATGCTATGATTTTATACCCCGTTATTATTCTATCTAATACTATAGTAATACTCATCTTCATAATAAATTTCTTCTCTTAATTCTTCATGTCTTAAATAGAGCAACGAACTTTCATCTATTTTTGCATATTTTCCTTCTTTTGTTTGTTTTAAAAATGTTAACAATATCTTTTCTTCTTTTTCATCTAATTCTATTTCCCTTCTCTCTTTTTCCTTTTCTGCCATTGTTTTTGCTCCTTACTCGACAATTGAGATTTCTGAATAAAGGTTTAATTTTTTAAGGTGATTATATAATATATTCCACATGTAGGAAAGGAGATATAAATAGATATAGGAGGAAAGAGCATGGAGATTATGGAAGTAGCCAAGAAGGCAGC